>NZ_LZMJ01000012.1:0-30825 GCF_001665495.1 Rhodococcus sp. 852002-51564_SCH6189132-a | reverse complement strand
GCCGCCGCGCGCCGGGCGGCGGCGGGCCCCGGGGGCGCTCCCGCGCGGGGCCCCGCCGCCCGGGGCGCGGCCCCCCCCCCCCCCCCGGGACTGATCGGTCGGGGTGTGGGAGCCGGATCGCGGGTCGCGATCTGCGCGACGACCTGTTATCGGACCGTCGTCGCCGACCTCGCGATCGCGTGCGCGGGCGGCGTCACCGTCCCGATCTACCCGGCGACCCGCGACGACGAGGTGCGGTCGCAGATCCGGCGTGCGCACACCGTCCTCACCGTCGCCGACCGGCCGGTCGCCGCCACCGACGTCCTGGGCATCGACGGACTCGACAAGCTCGCCGACGAAGGGCGCCGTCTGCTGCGCACCGACCCCGACGTCGTGGAGCGACGGATCGCGGCGTTGTCCCCGGACG
Source organism: Rhodococcus sp. 852002-51564_SCH6189132-a (assembly GCF_001665495.1). Lineage (NCBI taxonomy): Bacteria > Bacillati > Actinomycetota > Actinomycetes > Mycobacteriales > Nocardiaceae > Rhodococcus > Rhodococcus sp. 852002-51564_SCH6189132-a. Next base: position 30,419 of record NZ_LZMJ01000012.1, on the reverse strand, counting down.
ACGAGGCCGCGCTGATATACACGGCGTGCGAGGACGGCCGCACCAAGGGCGCGTGCCTGACCCACCGGGGCACGACCTACGGCGCCCGTGCCGTCGCGCAGACCGGGATGATCTCGTCGTCCGACCGTCAGTTGCTGTGGTTGCCGCTCGCGCACGTCTTCGGCCGGTCGTTGCTGCTCATGGCCATGCACACAGGTGTGAGCACCGCCGTCGACGGTCGCGCCGACCGCGTCACCGCGAATCTGCGCACGGTCCGGCCGACCTTCCTGGGATCGGTCCCGCACGTGCTCGAGAAGATCGCCCGGCTGGAACGGGACGAGTTCGGGGGTCGGCTCCGCTTCGTCGTCTCCGGATCGGCGCGATTGTCCGAAGACGTCGCCCGGCGGTTCGAGCAGCTCGGTGTACCGGTGCTCGAGTGTTACGGGATCACGGAGACCTCCGGACCGTCGTGCGCGAACCTGCTCGGCGCGCACCGCCCCGGCACGGTCGGCCGACCACTGCGCGGCACGGAGGTCCGGATCGCCGACACCGGCGAACTCCTCATTCGGAGTCCCGGAGTGATGACCGGTTACCACGACGATCCCGCGGAGAGTGCCGCCGCGCTCGACGCCGACGGCTGGTTCCACACGGGCGATCTCGCCGAGATCGACGCCGACGGATTCGTCGTCGTGACAGGGCACCGCAAGGACACCTTCAAGACCAGCACCGGAAAGTACGTCGGCCCCACCGCGCTCGCCGACCGCTGGCGCCGGATGTGTCCGGGCAGCGAACTCGTCGTGGCCGGGGAGCTGCGCCCGTACTGCGTCGGTCTCGTGTTCACCACCGCGCCGGAACCGGTCGTCGCGGCCGCGCTGGAACAGCTCGACGCCCGATCGGATCCGTGGGAACGCATCCGCCGTTTCGTCACGGTGAGCGAGCCGCCGGAGACCGACGATCTCGACCCGGCCGGGCGTCCGATCCGGGATCGCGTGCTCGCCCGGTACGCCAGTCTCGTCGACGAGATGTACGCGAACGGTCGTCGCGCGGGCCAGGACGGGTCGCGGCAGACGGATGCCCTCTGAAGTAAGGTTCGCCTAAACGCAGGTCACCGCGCGGGCGGAGAGACCGGTCGTTCCGCCGTCCACGATCCCCTGCCGAGGAGAACGCACCCATGGCCCGTAGTCTTCGCCCCCTCGAGGTCTTCCCGATCACCACGCGGTACCTGAAGGTGCTCCGCGTGACGGACGTGAGCCCCGGGATGCGGCGGGTGACCCTCGGGGGCGAACAGTTGCGGGCGCACGTCGCGCCGAACGGATTCCCGGTGGAGGCGTTCCGGTCCGACGGTGTGGACGACGAGTTCAAGCTGATGTTCAAGCATCCCGAACTCGACGAGGCCCTCGGCCCCACTCAGGCCGACGGCGTGGTGAACTGGCCGCGCGATCCGAAGCTGCTCATGCGCACCTACACCGTCCGGCGCTGGGATCCGGTCGCCGGCGAGATCGACGTGGACTTCGTGCGCCACGGCGTGGGTCCCGCGTCGAGCTGGTCGTACCGCGCGGAACCCGGTGAGACCATCCAGATCGCCGGACCGAAGTCGTCGGCCGGACACCCGCAGGGCGTGGACTGGACGCTCGTGGCAGGCGACGAGACGGCGCTGCCGGCCATCGGGCGCTGGCTCGAGAACTGGCCGGAGGGTGCACGCGGCCGGATCTTCGTCGAGATCGCCGACGACTCGAATCGGCAGGATCTTCCCGTTCCCGCCGGTGTGGAGCTGACCTGGCTGAGCCGCGACGGCGCCGAGCCGGGCACGACCACCCTGTTGTTCGATGCCCTCCGGGCCGCCGAGTGGTGGGACGGCACCGTCTTCGCGTGGGTGGCCGGTGAGGCCCTCACGCTCACCCCGATCCGGCGGTGGCTGCGCAATGAGAAGGGCCTGCCGAAGGAACAGGTGGAGGTCACTGGCTACTGGCGTCGTCAGGAAGTCGCGGTGTCGGAGGCCGACGCCTCCCTGCCCGATTTCGAGGCGACCGAGGACGAACGCGACCGTTTCGACGAATTGGCCGATATCGCACCGGGTTTCGCGCTGCGGGTCGCAGCGACCATCGGACTGGCGGCGGCCTTCGACGCGTCGCCGCGCACCCTCGACGAACTCGTGGCCAAGACAGGGACCGACCGCACCGGTCTGGGCAAACTTCTCCGTTATCTCGTCGCCGTGGGGGTGGCCGAGGATCTGGGCGAGGGCCGGTTCCGGCTCACCGGCGTCGGCCGTGAACTCGAGGACGACCACCACCTCGAGGAACTGCGACTCGACGGTGTGCACGCGCAGCGGGAACTGGCGGGCATGCTCGCACTGCTCGCTGCCGTCCGCACGGGTCGCGGGGACGACGCACATCGGTTCGGCAAGAGCTTCGCGCAGCGCGTCACAGACGACACCGCTCTCCTGACGGATCGGTACGAGCAGGAAGCCGAAATGGCCGTCTACTTCGCCAGTGCCCTCGCGGCGAAGGTGCCCTCCGATGTCTCGACGATCGCGGTCTCCGGTGAGGCCGCCGGTTCCTACGCCCACGCCCTCGTCACGGCGAATCCGTCGGTACGGGCAACCGTGGTGGCCGCGCCGTCGGAGATCGAGGTCCTGCGTCGCGTCCACGGCGAGCACGAGCGCGTCGCCTATACGCCGGGCAGCATGCTCGAAACCCGCCCCGAACCGGTCGACGCGGTGCTGCTGACCGGGCGGTTGAACGAACTGCCCGATGCCGACGCCGTGCACGTGCTGCAGCAGGCAGCGGCGGGACTGAATCCGGACGGCCGGGTCCTCGTCTTCGGCACTGTGCTCGACGACATCGCCGGTGAGCACGACTACGAGGACGATCTCGTCGACTTCGCGCTCAGCGGCGGCGGTGGTCGTACGCACGTGGACCACCTGGCACTGTTCGAGGCGGCCGGCCTCGCGGAACCCGAGCGCACGACGGTGGGTTGGGGCATGACGCTGTACACGTCCACCGGCTCGGCGGGCTGAGATCGTGAGAATGCAGCGGCCTCGCGACGCGCGGGGCCGCTGCAGAACGACGAGAAGAGCTGCTGCGAGGAAGTCTCCCGCGAGGAATGTCTTCCGAACGGTGGACCTAGCGGGAGGCTTGTCGAAACTTGCCCCAGCGCTGGCACGGATGGTCGCGAGCCACAGGGCCATTCGAAGCGTGCGTGTCCACCAGGCGCACCGAGGCGGAGCCTTCCTCAGCTGTCTCGACCGGATGAGGTTCGTCAGGTTCCGGAAGTTCAGGGCCGAGCCGCGGAGGCGCTCCAGGCACCCGTTGACGGTCCCGGTCGGGCCGTTGCACGTGCCGGTCCGGTCGAAGAACGCGAGGATGTCTCGTGGGCGAGAGGCCGCGTGTCCGTCCCGCGCGAGAGCGCCCGGCTACCGCATCCCCGGCACCACGGGTCCGGCTCGGCGACGCGGCACTCGATCACCGCGCGATCCGGCTCGAGCAGCTGACCGACGGCCACAAGACCGAGCTCGTCGAGGTGTCAGAAGACGGTCAGGTCGGGGGGCGCGAAGGTAGCGTGGTGCACGTCGAGGTCTTCCGGCGGATGGTCAGTGTGAGAACTTCCATCATCGGAAGGCCTCGACTTTCATCCGGCGACCGACGCGCTCAGCCACCCACCCCCTCAACTGCGAAGAGCCACAACACCGGCCACACCTGTCGCCGATCGCGTGCGTACGCCCTTTGCGGTCCGCAAGAAAATGAGTACACTCATTAATGTGAGCGAGGTGCAGCAGCTTTCAGAGCGCGGACGGCGCCCGGGCGTTCGGGAGATAGAGTCCCGCCGCGAGCAGAACATGCGGCTCAAGCGGGAGCGAATCTTTCGCGCCGCGTCCGATCTGTTGCGTGCGCGCGGGTTCTCCGCGGTGACGACGCAGGAGGTGTCCGCCGCGGCCGGGGTCGCAGCGGGGACCTTGTTCCGGTACGCAGCGACCAAGAGCGAGTTGCTGCTCATGGTCTACAACGAGGCACTCCGGGCATCGATAGATGAGGGCGCCGCGCGTGCGGCGTTGACGCCGGATCCTGCCGCCGCGGTCTTCGCCCGCCTGCACCCCCTCGTCGTCGCTGCCGCACGTGAGCCGGAGAACAGTGCTGCGTACCAGCGGGAGCTGCTGTTCGGCCCTCACGACGCGAAGTTCCGGGCCGAGGGCATGGCGTTGATCTTCGAGCTCGAGGCGTCCCTCTCCGACACGCTACGACGCGCCGCTCCGACCCTCAGCGACGGGGAGGCACGCGTCGCAGGATCCTCGCTGTTCGCCGTCACTCATCTCGCGATCGCTCGGATGACGGCCTCGGACATCCCCGAGGCTGACGCGATCGACGACCTCAGACGTCAGGTCACGCTCATCGTGACCGGCGTGCTGCACACACCCCGGCGGCCGGATCCGCCGCCCGAGAAGGAATGAAGGAAACAGAACAATGAGCAACATCACACACGTGACCGTCCTGGGAACCGGAGTCCTCGGCACCCAGATCGCCTTCCAGACCGCCTACAGCGGCTTCCAGGTCACCGCATACGACATCAGCAGCGATGCCATCGAGGCAGCCAAGAAGCGGTTCGACGCTCTCGTCACCACCTACAAGGACGACGGAGTCGCGGGGGCAGCCGAGGGGAAGGCGGACGAGGCGCTCACCCGCGTCCGGTTCTCCTCCGACCTCGCCGACGCGGTCGCGGACGCGGATCTGGTCATCGAGGCGATCCCCGAGGTACTGTCCATCAAGCAGGACACCTACCGAAGGCTCGGCGAGCTCGCACCGGAGAAGACGATCTTCGCAACGAACTCGTCGACACTTCTGCCCAGCGACCTCAAGGACTCCACCGGACGCCCCGCCAAGTTCCTCGCGCTGCACTTCGCGAACCGGGTCTGGAAGTTCAACACCGCCGAGGTGATGGGCACCGCCGACACCGATCCGGCCGTGTTCGACGAGGTCGTCGCCTTCGCCGGCAACATCGGGATGGTTCCGATCCCCGTGTACAAGGAGAAGTCCGGCTACGTCCTCAACTCGCTACTGGTGCCGTTCCTCAACGCCGGGTACGCACTCGCCGCCGGCGGATACGCCGAGCCGAAGGACATCGACAACGTGTGGCGGATCGGCACGGGAGCGCCGATGGGCCCCTTCCAGATCACCGATGTCATCGGCCTGGTCACCCCGTACAACATCCTCGCCCACGGCGGGGAGGAGGACCAGGCGCTCGCGGCCTGGCTGAAGAGCGAGTACATCGACCACGGCAAGCTGGGCGTCGCCACCGGCGAGGGCTTCTACACCTACAACTGACCCACGACCGCGGCAGAACAGTCCACGAGAGGACGTGCAAGCCAGATGTACTACAGCAGTGGAAACTACGAAGCCTTCGCCCGCCCCCGCAAGCCCGAGGGAGTCGAGAACAAGACCGCCTGGTTCGTCGGCGCCGGGCTCACCTCGATGGCCTCGGCGGTGTTCATGATCCGCGACGGGCAACTCTCCGGCGACAAGATCACAATCCTCGAGCGCCTGGACCTGCCCGGCGGCGCGCTGGACGGTATCAAGAAGCCGGACAAAGGGTTTGTCATCCGCGGCGGGCGCGAGATGGAAGACCACATGGAGTGCCTCTGGGATCTGTTCCGCACCATCCCGTCGCTCGAGGTCGACGGATCCGTCCTCGACGAGTTCTACTGGCTCAACAAAGACGACCCCAACTACTCACTCAACCGGGTCACACACCGGCAGGGCGAGGAGTTCGTCACCAACAATGAGTTCGGCCTGAGCGAGAAAGCTCAGAAGGAGTTGGTCAAGGTTTTTCTCGCCTCGCGTGAGGAGATGGAAGACAAGCGCATCGACGAGATCTTCGGTGAAGAGTTCCTGAGCAGCAACTTCTGGCTCTACTGGCGGACGATGTTCGCGTTCGAGAACTGGCACTCCGCACTCGAGCTGAAGCTCTACCTGCACCGGTTCGTGCACCACATCGGCGGGCTCCCCGACCTTTCGGCGCTGAAGTTCACAAAGTACAACCAGTACGAATCGCTCGTGCTGCCCATGTACCGCTGGCTCCTGGACCAGGGCGTGAGATTCGAGTTCTCCACCGAGGTCACCGACATCGACTTCGTTTTCGACGGCGACCGTAAACAGGCCACCCGCATCCACTGGACAAAGGGCGGCGTGCCCGGCGGCGTCGACCTCGGTCCCGACGACCTCGTGCTCGCCACGATCGGTTCGCTCACAGAGAACTCCGACGACGGCACCCACCACAATGCGGCCAGACTCGACGAAGGTCCCGCGCCGGCGTGGGACCTGTGGCGGCGCATCGCGGCCAAGCACCCCTCTTTCGGACGCCCCGAGGTGTTCTGCGGCGACATCTCGAAGACGAAGTGGGAGTCAGCGACGGTCACCACCATCGGCCCTGAGATCCCGAGGTACATCAAGAAGATCGCCAAGCGCGACCCGTTCTCCGGCAACATCGTCACCGGCGGCATCGTCACCGCGAAAGACTCGTCCTGGCTGCTCAGCTGGACAGTCAACCGCCAGCCGCACTTCAAAGCGCAAGCACCCGACGAGATCGTCGTGTGGGTCTACGGCCTGTTCGTAGACGTGCCCGGCGACTTCACCGGCAAGACAATGCAGGAGTCGACCGGCGAAGAGATCACCCAAGAATGGCTCTATCACTTGGGTGTGCCCGTCGAGGACATCCCGGAGCTCGCGGCAAACGGCGCGAAGACCGTGCCTGTGATGATGCCCTACGTCACCTCGTTCTTCATGCCCCGCACCGCCGGTGACCGCCCCGACGTGGTGCCCGAGGGCGCAGTGAACTTCGCGTTCATCGGCCAGTTCGCCGAAACCACGCGCGACACGATCTTCACCACCGAGTACTCGGTGCGTACTGCGATGGAGGCCGCCTACCAGCTGCTGGGCATCGATCGCGGCGTGCCGGAGGTGTTCAACTCCACCTATGATCTCAGGTTCCTGCTCGAGGCCACCGCGCGCTTGCGCGACGGCGAGGAGGTAGAGCTCCCCGGCCCGAAGTTCGTCGGCAACCGCATCATCAAGCACCTCGACCACACTCAGATCGGACAACTCCTCACCGACTTCGGAGTCATCCCCGAGCTCGACGGCACGACGAAACGAGTCCGTGCCGATGACGCCGGAGCCTGACCCGCAGACGCTGACTCCGTCCACCGAGCGAGGATCACCCCGCGCCGATCTCCGGCCTGAGTTCCACAACTTTTGGTGACCCGCGTTTATCGCATCGATGAGTTTGCGGGCGTCGTCGTTGATGCTCGGCTCGACGATCATCTCGTGGTCGCCGATGGCGACCACGATCGTGCGCAGGGGTTCGAGGGCGCCGACGACCTTCTTGATCGATACGCCGGTGATGTTCTGCAGGTATCGGGCAACCGCCAGCGCGGCGAACACCACGGTCAAGTGCGCCTCGATGGAATCCCTGGTCCGGTGGAAGACCGGTCTGGCCTTGAGGTCGGACTTGGCCATCCGGAACGACTGCTCGACCTTCCACAGGTCGTGGTACGACGCCACCACGGCGTGGCCATCCATGATCGTCGAGTCGATATTGGTGACGTACCCCTTGTATCCGGCCGCTTGGCGAGCCCGTTCGATCGAGGCCTCGTCCAAAGTGACGTTCTGTCCGATGAGCTTGACGAACCGCTGCTTCTTCAAGGGCTCGGCCCGGTGGGCCACTCGCTGAGCACGGTCGATCTGCGCGCTGAGCGTGCGGCGATCCCGCTGGGCGCGCTCCCACTTGTAATGCCACACCACTCGGCGGTCGCGCCTGTCGCGGCCTTGCCCCATCGGGCGGGTCAGCTCCACGATCTCGCCGTCGTCGATGCGTTGCCGCGGCGACCGAAGTGCTCTTCGAGCTCCTTGGGCGCTTTGGAGGTGCGGGAGCCGACGATGAACAGTAGACCTGCGTCTTCGAGTCGTTGAGGTTGGCCGCTGAAAGCATCCCGGCGTCCGCCACGACGACCATGTCCGCGATTGCGTGCCGCTCCTGGAAGGCGGTAATCACCGGGATCAAGGTCTTGGTTTCGGCCTTGTTGCCCTCGAAAACGTGCACGTCCAGCGGGAATCCGTCCCGGGCGACCAGCAGGGCGACGCCGGGGCCGCCGGCGGCCGTGACGTGGCGCCAACAAGCGGCCGCGATGAGAGTGCGGTAGTCGCGAGCAATTACCCGACCCAGACAGTTGTAAAGCGTGTTGACGTGCGGGGGATCTAGGCCAAGGCGCCCAAGCACCCGTACCGAATCTAGTTTGCTCGTCGGCTCGACCAGACGGGCCAGTACCAGGTCGCGGAATACCGAATCCGCCACCACGCCCAACCCCAGGCGCTCGTAGCTGCCAGCCAAGCCCTGCCACAAAATTCGTGGCGACGAGCGTTTGACTACGGCTGCCGTGCTGGCGGGCAGATCGATCACCGCCGAGGCTCGATCCTCCAGCCCGAGATCGAGTTCGTGCTGGTTAGCGTTGATTCGTTGCTTAGCAATCTCGATCAATGATTAGGTCGTCGGTTCGATTCCGACAGGCGGCTCCGGCGAACAGCCCCTGACCTGCGCAAACGCAGGGCAGGGGCGGTTCGGTTCTGGTGGTCGCGCGATGCGCTGGCCTCACGGTTCTGCCCGACACCGACGTCGCTCTCCTCTGCGACGGACCCCTCGCCGGCTGAGCGCTCGGGCCGGCATCCTGCCCGTGTGCCGATAGGCCTCGCTCCGCTCGGCAACGCAGCGTGGCGTTGTGTCGCGACCTGGACGTGCGAGGTGTCAACGGTGCGTCGGCGCAGCGATCGTTGTGTGCGCAGCGAGATGCTCCATGCCGCACGCGCGGCGCGCACGAACGCAACGCCCCGGAACGCCAACGACCCGTCATCGCTGCGACGCGCAACGCGTCTCCCGTCACGGCAACGGATCGCAACCACGACCCGCCCACGGCGCCTCGCGGGACGGAGGGCAAGTTGACACAGTTGCGCTGCCATGGAACCGCGCTGGCTCTCTCGATGACCACCGGTGAAACAGTGCCGCTCCAGGCTTGCGCCTGGTGTTGCCTGGCCTCCTCGTGATCGGCCCGTCGGGGATCGTCAACGTGGTGCGGGTGTCGAGGCGGTCGGGTCCGACGGCTCGGCGGGGCGCGATCGTCTCGTGCGTTGGCGGACTACGGGAGCTTGGACGCGAGGACGTCGGCCGCCAGGATCTCGGGTGCTGCGCCGAGGAGGTGCTGGTTGGCCATCAGGGCTGCGACGATGGCGCCGTTGGCGTGGGCGTCGCGAGCGGCCTCGTCGGGGAATGCATCGAAGATCCAGAAGGTGTCGGCGTGGGTCCTAGCCGCGAACCAGACAATCGTTCCTACTTCTTCGTTGGCGAGTGCGACAGCGCCGGCGAGCAGATCGGCGAGCGCGTCGTGCTGTCCATCGGCCGCGACGATCTTGGCGACGAATGCATACGGAAGTGATGCTGGTGTGGACATGAGGGGTTCTCCTTGAAGTCGGGGTTCTTCGTGGGGCGAGTTCAGCGTATGACGAGCGAGGGCCGGTGGGGAGTGGCGTATACGACAGTATTGCTATTGTTCGCGCCATGCGTATCGGACTGATCGCGATCGACGGCTGCTTCGGTTCGGCTGTCGCGTCGGTCATCGACATCGTGCGGGTGGCCGACGGAGCCCGCGGCGATGTCGACCCGCGGATCGACCCGATCGAACTCGCCATCCTCGGACCGAAACGGCGAGTGACCACGACGGCATCGATGACCCTGTCGGTAGACCACCCGCTGTCGGAGTCCGGAGAGTTCGACGTGGTCATCGTCCCTGCGCTTGGAACCCTCACGGCCGCCGCTACCAACGACGCCCTCCAGAGCCGAGATGCACGTTCGGTCATCGCCTCACTCGGGCGCCTCGACGACGCGACCACCCGGATCGCCGCGGCGTGCACCGGCGTGTTCGCCGTCGCCGAGACCGGACGGATGAATCATCGGCGGGCGACGACCAGCTGGTTCCTGGGGCCGGAGTTCCTGAAGCGCTATCCGACCGTCGCCCTCGATCTCGACACCATGGTCGTGGTCGACGGGAACCTCGTCACCGCCGGCGCCGCGTTCGCCCACATCGACCTCGCGCTCTCACTCGTGCGATCGATCAGCCCCGACCTGGCCCAACATGTCGCCAAGCTCCTCATCATCGACGAGCGTCCGTCGCAGGCGGCCTTCGTCGCCTACGAACATCTCCGGCACGAGGACCCGATCGTCGTCGAGTTCGAACGCTTCGTGCGCGCCCGCCTGGACGAACCGTTCAACGTCGCCTTCGTCGCGCAGTCGCTCGGCACCAGCCGGCGCACCCTCGAACGACGAGTCCGTGCGGCGCTCAACCTCACTCCGCTCGGCTTCGTCCAACGGCTTCGCATCGAACGAGCTCGGCACCTCTCAGCAACCACGGACCTCACCTCCGCCGAGATCGCGCTACGGGTCGGCTACGCGAACGCCGAGACTCTGCGCTCCCTCCTGCGCAGGGAGCGACGCCGTTCCTGACCTATCGCCATGCCTGTAGCCGGTGTCCTAGCGCTCGGTTGGAACCACCTCTCAGCACGTCGCGTCGACGCTCCTGCGTCGCCCCTGGACGACCCACTCGACACGCCCGCAGCACCGGCCATGTGACGTGCCCCGGCTTCCCGGACGGTCGGGGTCGGGTGGCTGTGGTGTCGCTGCGTTCTCGTCGAGGGGGTCAGCAGACCCGATCAGGGTCGATTGGGATGAGCCGCGAAGGCGGTCAGCGCGACCGAAGCCGGCCGGCGGGGTAGCGTCGGACACGTCGAGGTCTTTCGGATGGATGGCGTAGGAACCTCCATCGTCGGGAGACCTCGACGTCTATCTGCGGACCGACGCGCCCGGCCGACCTACACCGTCATCTGGGAAGAGCCTGTAATGGTCGCACGGAATGCTCAGGCTGGGGAGAAGCGGTAGAAGTATTTGGTGACGTAGAGTTCGTCGACGATGGTGGTGACCATCAGGATGAGGTCGGGGCCGTCGGTGAACAGGTTGCTGTTCATGTCGAGGTCGCTGTCGGAGTACTTGCTCACCCAGGTGCCGTCCACGAGTCGCTCCATGCGGAGGTATGGCGCCACGCTGCTGACGATGCGTCCGTCCTGGTCCTCGATCGAGTCGGTCAGGACGCCCTGCTCCTTCTCGGCGGAGGTCCAGGGGACCTTGGCGCCGCCTCGCATCGAGAAGTGGACCTCGCCGTCGGAGTCGGTGATCTCGAGCGTTTCGCCTCCGGCGGGGGAGATGGTTTCCGGGGTGTAGAGCGAACGGTCGCGGAAGATGATCGCGTAGCTGCCCGAGCGGTGTCCGGCGTCCTGTTCGGAGAAGCCGGTCAATTCCCACCGGCCGAGCAGCGCTGTCGGGTCAGTCGTCTGGGGAGCGGGCATTGCCAAGTCCTCTCAGTGGGGGTCGGGTCAGGGGGCCAGCGCGGCTCGAAGCTCCATGGAGTTGTCATCGTTGAAGCGCCGGGCCTCGGCTTCGTTGCCGAGGTGGTAGGTCACGGTTGCGGACTTCGCCTCGAGGTCGAACTGGATCACCCCTGCGACAGGTTCGCCGGGTTGGTCTTCCCGGTTGTCGAGCCAAGTGTTGTTGACTACCGCTTTTAGAATCCCAAACGTCTTGGGGTGGATGTCGCCGACGTTATCCTCACGCTGAGGCCCATAAGCGGCGGCAAGGAGTTTTATTGTGTTTGACTCGTAAAAGAGGATAAAGGCAGCGTGGTCTGCGGGATATTCGGCGAGCAAAAAGCGGTCGTTGGCGAGTTTCTCGACAAGAGCTTCGACTGTTTCGTTATCAACTGTCAATGTGGTTGGCATTGCTGTATCACTTTATCTTTGATCGGCTAAACGTCTGGCCTGCCTCGTTTTTGAATCTCTCGGTTGTGGTTTCGGGGGGCCAAGTGAACTGTATCCAACGGTAACTTCTGATGCCCGAGAGCCATCCGGTGGGTGGCTCAAAACTATCTCACCTCGGACCACCGCCGAGGCTCGATCCTCCAGCCCGAGATCGAGTTCGTGCTGGTTAGCGTTGATTCGTTGGTTAGCAATCTCGATCAATGCCGCAAGCTCGCCGGGCGTGTGAGCCGAGCCGATGTGCGCGATCATCTGGCGCCGACCGCGGATCTTCTCCCAGATCTGCACGCCGATGGCCCCGGAGGCGGTCTTGGACTGCACCACGTACAGATCCACCACCTCCATACTCCGCTCGATTAGTGACCCGCGCGCCACATGCTCGAACTCGTGACCTGCAGCGATCCTAACGAATTGGCTAGAAACGACGTCAACTTGTGGAACTCAGGTATGATGCGGGGTGATCCTCGCTGATGCCCTGCACCCGTTTGACGAATTCGTCGCCGGGCTGAACCTCGACCGCGTCGACACTCTCGTCGGCTCGTTCCTCAGCGTCGAGTGCGGTTTCGAGCACGGTCTTCGTCAACTGCCCGAGCAGTCCGTTCGGGCCCATCAGTTAGACGCCTTGTTCCTCGGCCTGGGCCAGTAGTTGCTGCGCCAACTCCAGCTGGTTCATCTCGTCCGCCATGGGCTCCAGTGTTTCCGTCATGGTCGATCCTTCCGCCAAGCTCGCTGCTCGGCGTGTCAGGCCGACCCGGATCACGTCAACACCGACATCCCCGATCCGGTGACCGCAGAAACGAGCCTGCCCCGCACTCAGGCGGGGCAGGTTTCGATTTTCTCAACTTACGTGGAGCTAAGGGGACTCGAACCCCTGACCCCCACACTGCCAGTGTGGTGCGCTACCAGCTGCGCCATAGCCCCTTGCACGGCCCTGACGGGGACCGCCACCGAAGACTACAGGCGAGAGCGTGAACTCTCGCCTGTAGCGATCTTGTGGAGCTAAGGGGACTCGAACCCCTGACCCCCACACTGCCAGTGTGGTGCGCTACCAGCTGCGCCATAGCCCCGTATTCGGTTGTACCGTTGCGCTCCGGTTGACCCCTTCGCGCTGAAAGAAAACTACACCATCGCGCTCGACGCCAACAAATCGGCTGGTAGACAGCGTGACTGTGGCGGGAGCACGCACCGTGCGCAGCTCCCGCCACCGCTCCGTCTATCCGACGAGTTCGGTCACCCAGTTCTCGTCGCCGAGGGCGTCGATAACGGTCCCCTCGTACACGACAGCCGGCGTGCCGGCCGCTCCGGTCGTCGCGAGCAGACGGCGTCCCGCCTCCGCGTCGGCCGAGGCCTGATCGATCCGGGCGCCGTCGGTGATGCACTGCGCGACGTCCTCGGAGGCACCCGCGTCGCGCGCCATCTGCGCGAGACCCGCGTTGTCGATGTCACCGTCGCCACCCTCGGCCGGTTGGTTGTCGGGCGACAGCAGGGCGTCGTGGAATGCGGAGAACGCGCGGGCATCGCCGCTCTCGGCGACGCACTGCGCCGCCGCCACCGCGCGGGTCGAGTAGTCGCCGCTGCTCGACGCCCGGTCGAGGAAAGCGAGCATCCGGTACCGGATCGCCAGTTGGCCGTCGTCGATCGCCTGGGCGAGCTCCTGCGAGTGCTTGTGTTCGAGTTCGGCGCAGTAGGGGCACAGCGGGTCCTCGAACAGGTCGACGGTCCGTGGGGCGTCGGGGCGGCCCAGCAGGATTGCGCCGTCGTCCTCGATCGACACTTCCACTGCGCCGTTCTGCACGGAGCCGTAACCGTCGTTGCGGGGATCGCCGCTGCCCGACGACCACAGGACACCACCGATGACGAGCGCACCGATCACCAGGATCGCGATGCCGCCGAGAATGTAGGTGACCCTGTTCGACGTCGGCTGCGGTGTGTACTTGCCGGATGAGACCTTCTTCGCGCTCACGGATGCTGCCCTCTACTGCTCGTCGGTGGGGAAGGACGATCTCACTCTGCCATCGACGGCTGAGGGGCCGCTGAGAGGGAAGCACATGAACCCGGACCGAGCGCGAACCAGGTGCGCGGCCGGACGACCAGCCATATCGACATCGCCAGGAAGCCGACGTCGCGGGCGATCTCGATCGCGTAGTCGCGGCCGTCGACGCCCTCGACCACACCTCCTCCCCCGAAGCAGCCGCAATCGATCGACAGGCCGCGCGCCCACGCCGAGGCGATCGCGGCGACGAGCGCGACCAGCCCCAAGGCGCTGACGAGCGCTGCGAAGCGCGTCGCGAGACCGACGAGCAGGACCAGGCCCAGGGCCAGTTCGAGAACGGGGAAGGCGGCGGCGAACGGCCGCACCCAGCCGGTGGGCACAATCTGGTACGCCCGTACCGCCACGACGGTCTGCGTCGGATCCGAGAACTTCACCCAACCGGAGACGAGCCACACCGCCGCCAGACCGTATCGGGCGAGCGTGGAGACGAGACCGACCCACATGCCGGCGACAATACCGGGCGGTCGTCTCACCGCGCCGTGTCGTCGGTCACCTGTGTCGCCTGCTCGACGACCCGGGGGCGTCCGACGACGAACCACGGCAGCGTCGCCGCTAGCATGATCACACCCGTGACCGCGAAGGCCGTCGAGTAGGACAACCGGTCCGCGAGGAAGCCTGCGGCGACCGGACCGATCACCGCGCCGACATCGGCGACCATCTGGAAGGTCGCGAGCACCGGCCCGCCCCGGGCCTTGCTGCCCACGACGTCGGCGACGGCGGCCTGCTGCGAGGGATTCGACAGCCCGGACCCCATACCCGCCACGAACGAGGTGATGAGGAACCAGACGACGCTCTCGGTGAATCCCATGGCGATCGTGCTGACCCCGCACACCACCAGTCCGGCCAGGACGAAGGGTCGCCGCCCGAACCGGTCGGACAGCTTCCCCGACTTGATGAGGACGAGTGCGTTGCCCACCGCGAAGGCGGTCAGCGCGACACCCGCGAACGCCTCACCCTCGTCGAGCGCCTCGACGACGAACAGAGGCACCATCGCCACGCGGACCCCGAACACCACCCAGCCGTTGGCGAAGTTCGATCCCAGGGCCGCGCGGTAGACCGGCGAGCGCAGCGCGTCGCGCAGGCGCATGACGGGCACGCCGTCCCCACTGTCGGGACGGGCGAGTTCCGACGAGCGCAGGCTGATCCCCACGACCGAGGCCGCGACGAGCAGCGCCACGGCGTAGATGAGAAAGGGTGCGCGCAGCCCCAGTCCGATAAGGGCACCGCCGAAGAGCGGGCCGAGGATGTTGCCCATGAGGAAGCTGGTCGCGTACAGGCCGGACACACGCCCGCGGGCGTCCGGGGGCGCGATCCGCACGAGCAGACCGAGCGCCGACACCGTGAACATCGTCGACCCGATGCCGCCGAGGGCCCGGAAGACGAGCAGCTGCCAGTAGCTCGCCGCGAATGCGCACGCGCCCGTCGACAGGGCGACGATGAGCAGGCCCGTGATGTAGACGGGCCGCTCCCCCAACTTCTGCACCAGCGACCCGCTCGCGGGTGCGAAGAGCAGTCGCATCGCCGCGAACGACGACACGACGACCGTCGCCGCCGTCACACCGACGTCGAAGCTTCGCGCGAATTGGGGCAGCGCGGGAGCGACGAGACCGAAGCCGAGCGCGATCACGAAACTCGCGACGACCAGAACCCAGATTTCCCGCGGCAAAGCCGCATCACGTGTCCGCATGATGCCCACGATGTTAGCGAGGCGCACGACCTCGCCCGGTCGCGCGGTGGGCGAGCGGGCTCAGGACAGGACGGACGAGACGAGTTCGCGTGCCGCCTGCTGGACCTCGGCGAGATGGTCGGGGCCGCGGAACGATTCGGCGTAGATCTTGTAGACGTCCTCGGTGCCGGACGGGCGGGCGGCGAACCACGCGTTCTCGGTGGTGACCTTCAGGCCACCGATCGCGGCACCGTTGCCGGGTGCCGCAGTGAGCGTCGCGGTGATCGGTTCGCCGGCGAGCTCGGTGGCGCCGACCTGCTCGGACGACAGTTTCGACAGCACCGCCTTCTGCTCGCGCGTCGCCGGGGCGTCCACGCGCGCGTAAGCGGGGTCGCCGTACCGATCGACGAGTTCGGCATAGTAGCGGGACGGGCTCTTCTCCGTCACCGCGGTGATCTCCGCCGCGAGCAGGGCGAGGACGATGCCGTCCTTGTCGGTGGTCCACACCGCGCCGTCGCGCCGGAGGAAGGACGCACCGGCGCTCTCCTCCCCGCCGAAGCCCAGCGAACCGTCGCTCAGCCCGGGAACGAACCATTTGAAGCCCACCGGCACCTCGAGCAGGTCGCGGCCGAGGCCGGCGGCGACCCGGTCGATCATCGACGAACTCACGAGCGTCTTGCCCACCTTGCTCGACTCCGCCCAACCGGGGCGATTGCGGAACAGGTAGTCGATCGCGACGGCGAGATAGTGGTTCGGATTGAGCAGACCGGCGTCGGGGGTGACGATGCCGTGCCGGTCGGCGTCGGCGTCGTTGCCGGTCGCGAGGTCGTAGGCCTCGCGGTTGCCGATCAGCGATGCCATGGCGTTCGGCGACGAGCAGTCCATGCGGATCTTCCCGTCGGTGTCGAGCGTCATGAACCGCCAGGTGGCGTCGACGAGCGGATTGACGACGGTGAGGTCAAGGGCGTGCCGTTCGGCGATCTCGCCCCAGTAGTCGACGCTCGCACCGCCCATCGGGTCGGCGCCGATCCGTACCCCGGCAGCACGGACGACGTCGAGATCGACGATGTTCGGCAGATCGTCGATGTAGGCGGCGAGGAAGTCGTGTCGTCCGGCGGACGCGAGCGCCGACGAGAGCGGCACCCGCTTCACCCCGTCGAGTCCGGCGGCGAGCAGTTCGTTGGCGCGAGCGGCGATGATCGACGTCGCGTCGCTGTCGGCCGGACCACCCGATGGGGGGTTGTACTTGAAGCCACCGTCGCGCGGAGGATTGTGCGAGGGGGTGACGACGATCCCGTCGGCGCGGGCACCGGAGCCGGAATTGTGCTGCAGGATCGCGTGACTGACGGCCGGAGTCGGGGTGTAGCGGTCGCGGGAGTCGACGACCACTTCGACGCCGTTCGCGACGAGCACTTCGAGCGCGCTCGCCCAGGCCGGTTCGGACAGGGCGTGCGTGTCGCGGCCGAAGAACAGCGGGCCCGAAGTGCCCTGCAGGGCGCGGTATTCGACGATGGCCTGGGTGGTCGCGAGGATGTGGGCTTCGTTGAACGCACCGTCGAGGCTCGAGCCGCGATGACCGGACGTGCCGAAAGCCACCTGCTGCGAGGCGTTCTCGGGATCCGGTTGCACGGTGTAGTAGGCGGTGACAAGGTGTGCGAGATCTTCGAGATCCGCCGCGGTGGCCGGCTGTCCCGCTCGTTCGTGCGCCATGTGCTCTCCTCGTCGATGGTGGTGTTCTCATCTTGCCGCCGATCCGCGGCACGCGCGGGATGAGTACCCCGATCCGCGCGTCGGTACGGATACTGACGAAAAGGTCATCACGGCCATGGGACCAAAGTTTCTGACCCGAAAGTAGTATTGGCGTTCACAATTAGGTGGCTAACTTCAGTGAACGAAATGAAGACGATGCCGGGGAGGACATTTCTTCGTTTCGCTCTCGCTGTTTCGGCGCCGTCTCCGACGTCTCCGGGACCGACAGCGACCGTGCCCGTCGTCGAGAACACTCACACTCTGAGTCTCGACGGCGGGCACTGCCGTTTCCCGAGACTGCCGATCAGGCTCACCCGGACAACAAGAAACCCGGGTAGGTGATCGATGGTCGATCACCTACCCGGGTCGATGGTGGAGCTGCCGGGAATCGAACCCGGGTCCTCCGCCGCCTCGCGAGGGCTTCTCCGTGTGCAGTTCGCTATGTCTCTACTCGGATCTCCCGTTCTCGCGAACAAGACGAGATGACGATCCCAGTCGCTGTTTGTTGTCCCGCACGTCTCCGCGACCGAGCCGTACGGTAGAGCTCTCTAGTCGATGCCAGGATCCGGGTCGAGAGCAAACCCGGGCTGACAGAGACGCGCTCGCTTAGGCAGCGAGGGCGTACTCGCGCTGAGTGGACTCGGCGCTTAATTGGTTGCAGCGACGCTTACGGTGGTCTCTTGCCTGCACCGACACGCTTCCCCTTGCTCAACGTACGCAGTCGAAACCGTTCAGCCCCGTACGCGCCTGCGACCTTCGCAGGACTACCTACTGTAACGACCCGAAGGCCCGATGTCATTCCCATTTTCGAAAACGATTCGTTGCCGGGTCATGAGCCTACTCACACCGCCGCTCACCGGCAACGGAACCGGGTCGGGGTGACCCGAGTCCGGCGTCGCCGGGTGTCACCCGTAGCGCTCCGTCCGGTGACGCGCTTTCCACGATGCCGGGTCCAGCGCCTCCAGGATTCGTGTTCTTCCCACCCCACCCCGGATCAGCCGGGCAGGCTGACGAGTGCGACGGCCAGTCCGGCTGCGAGCAGGCCGAGCAGTTTCACCCGGCTCACGCGCTCTCCGAGCACGATGACGGCGAGTAGCACCGTCACCGCCGGATACAGCGCCGCGATCACGCTCACCAGCGACAGCAGGCCGTGCTGGTAGGCGAACAGCAGTGCACCGTTCGCGATCACGTCGACCACGCCGATCCCGATCAGGATCGGCAGGAGCGACCGGATCGGCCACACCACGGTGCGCCACGAGAAGGCGATCACCAGCCAGACCACGAGGGTGGCGGTCGCGCGGGAGGCGGCGAGCGGCCACAGGCCGGTGCCGGTGCCGACCTGACCGAGGCCGATGAACGACAACGCGAAGGCGATGCCCGATCCGACCGTCCACCACGCGATCCTCGACGTGAAGCGCGGGTGTCCGACACCGGTGACGGTCTCGTCGGATTCGCGGCTGACCAGCCCCACCGCGATCACCGCGACGACGATGCCGAGATAGGCGAGCAGACCTGGCCGGTCCCCCGTCGCGATCCCGAACAGCACGGGGATTCCGGCCACGACGACAGCGGTGACCGGTGAGACGACCGACATCGGCCCGTTCGCCAGTGCGAGGTAGAACCACCAGACGGCGATGCCGCCGGCCACGCCCGCTGCGGCACCCCACGCGAGGGACGCCGCGGTGAGGTCGCCGCCGACGATCGACGCGGCGATCAGGGACACGACGAGCGAAGCCGGGTAGGTGACGGCGACGACGCCGAGTGCGCTCGCGCGACGGGAGGCGGCACCCCCGGCGAAATCGCTGAGGCCGTACCCGACCGCCGCGAGGAGCGCGAGCGCGACCGCGATCAGCGGCTCATGCCCTTCACTCGCCGGCCGAGCTCGCGGGTCACCTCACGTTCGGCGGTCCGGCGGGCGAGATCCTGACGCTTGTCGTAGTCCTGCTTGCCCTTGGCGAGCGCGAGCTCGACCTTGACCTTGCCGTCGGAGAAGTACATCGACAGCGGCACGAGGGTCTGGTTGCCCTCCCGGGTCTTGCCGACGAGCGCGTCGATCTCGCGACGGTGCAGCAGCAGCTTGCGGGTGCGGCGCGGAGCGTGGTTGGTCCACGTGCCGTGCCCGTATTCCGGAATGTGCAGACCCCGCAACCACACCTCGCCGTCGTCGACGGTCGCGAATGCGTCCACCAGGGAGGCCTTTCCCTCCCGCAGGCTCTTGACCTCGGTACCGACGAGGGCGATGCCCGCCTCGTAGGTGTCGAGGATGGTGTAGTTGTGGCGCGCCTTCCGGTTGGTCGCGATGACCTTCCGGCCCTTTTCCTTCACGTGCAGGCCTTTCCGGTCCACGATCGATCGAACAGAACACCGTCCAGCATAGGAACCTCGCACGACACCTTATTCACGCACGTACAGACGCAAGGTCACATACGAGGTGAGAGCGGCCATTCCCACGCCCACGAGGACCAGGAACGGCGAGACCAGAAGGATGTCGCTGTCGGTGATGCGGGCGACGATGTTCGCGTCGTAGACCTCGGTGAGCATGTCGTCGACGAACATGCTCTTGGCGACGAAGAGTCCGCCGATGGCGAGTGCGGCACCCACGATCGCGGCGATCACCGCTTCGAGGAGGAAGGGCAGCTGCGTGTACCAGCGGGTCGCGCCGACCAGCCGCATGATGCCGACCTCGGTGCGGCGGGTGAAGGCCGCGATCTGCACCATGTTCGCGATCAGAAGCACGGCCGCGATCGCCTGGATCGTGGCGATGGCGAACGCGCCGTTGCGGATGCCGCCGAGCACGCCGAACAGACGCTCGACGAGATCCTGCTGGTTGAGCACGCTGTCGACGCCGGGCCGGGTACCGAAATCGTCCTGGATCGCCGCGAATCGATCCGGATCGGACATCTTGATCTTGAAGGAGGCAGGGAAGCTGTCGGCACTCACGAGTTCGGCGAGTTCGGGCTGATCGGCGAAGACACGATCGGTGGCGTCGAGGACGGCGTCGTCGCGGCTCAGGTACTGGACCGACACCACGTCGTCGGTGCTCTCGAGGTCGCTGCGCAGGGTGGAGCAGAGATCCTGCTCGCACTCCGGATCGAGCGAGGAGATGTCCTCGGTCAGGAACACCTGCACCTCGACCCGGTCGAGGAAGATCCGTTCCGTCTTGCCCGCCATCTGGACCACGAGCAGCCCCGCACCGAACAGCGCGAGGGAGATCGCCGTGGTGAGGATCATCGCGATGGTCATGGTGAGGTTGCGGCGCAGGCCGGTGGTGACCTCGCTGAACAGGAAGCTGGCACGCATCGGGTGGGATTCCTTCGGTTGCCTGGTGGGGATGCTCGGGTGACGGGATCTAGCGGCCGACGCCGTAGACGCCGCGTGCCTCGTCGCGCACGACGCGTCCGAGATCGAGTTCGACGACCCGTCGCCGCATCGAGTCGACGATGTGGTGGTCGTGGGTCGCCATGAGCACCGTCGTGCCCGTGCGGTTGATGCGTTCGAGCAGCAGCATGATGTCCTGGCTGGTCTCGGGGTCGAGGTTGCCGGTCGGTTCGTCGGCCATCAGCACGAGCGGCCGGTTGACGAACGCACGCGCGATCGCGACACGCTGCTGTTCGCCGCCGGACAGTTCGGCGGGCAACCGGTCGGCTTTGCCGGACAGTCCCACCAGGTCGAGAACCTCCGGCACCGTCCGTTCGATCACTCCGCGCGGCTTACCGATCACCTCGAGAGCGAACGAGATGTTTTCGGCGACCGTCTTGCGCTGGAGCAACCGGAAGTCCTGGAAGACGCATCCGAGATTCTGGCGCAGCTTCGGTACGCGACGCGCCGGCAGCCGGTTGACGTGGAAATCGGCCACGTGGATGTCGCCGGTGGTGGGCTTCTCCTCTCGCAGGAGCAACCGGAGGAAGGTCGACTTCCCGGATCCGGAGGGACCGATGAGAAAGACGAACTCGCCTTTCTCGACGTGCACCGAGACCCCTTCGAGCGCGGGACGCGTGGACGTCTTGTAGGACTTGGACACATTCTCCAGCCGGATCACGTGGACATGCTAACCGTTACCGGACGGTGACCTACGGCACCGGCTCGTCGGTGCTCTACGACGACGGAGCGTCGGTGTCCTCGGTCACCGTCGGATCCTGCTGGTCGTTCAGTCCGGGGATCGTGGGCAGGTCGAACGGGAACTGCCTGTTCGTCGTGGTGGGGGGCGCTGTCGTCGTGGCATCCTGCGGCGGCGTCCCGCCCTGTTCCCTGCCCGGCACGCCGGTCGCCGTCGTCGGCGGATAGGGCGTGTCGGTGGTCTCCGGCACGGACTTCTCCTGCGGGGCGGTGGTCGCCGGCGGCACGTACGGCACGTAGGGCGTCTCGGAGATGATCACGGCGGTCGACGGCGCATCGGGGGTGTCCTCGGGCTGGTTGAGGAACAGGTAGGTCACCCACAGCGCAAGCCACAGGGTGCACAACGCGAAGGTCGTGGTCCTGATCCGCCCACCGAGGAGGTGCGACGGGATGCGCCTGCGGTGCTTCTCCTCCGGCTCGGTGGCCGCGCCCCCACCCGACGTCCCTCCACCCGGTGTCACTGTGCCTCCACTCGATCGACCACGCTGGCGGTGCCGAGCTGGGGCGTGACGGTGATGCCCTGTTCACGCAGTGCCCGCGCGATCCGCGCACGCAGCAGACGGCCCACCTGGAACTGCTTGCCGGGCAGCGTGCGCGCGACCATGCGGACGCTGAGCTGATCCACTTCGAGGCTCTCGACACCCATCACACTCGGTTCGTCGAGCAACAGCTCCCGCAGGCGGGGTTCCTTGTATGCGGCGACACCCAGTTCGCGCAGGATCTCGGTGACGTCGGCGATGTCGGCGGTCACCGGGATCGGCACGTCCACCACGGCGCGCGCCCAGTCCTTCGACAGGTTGACGGCCTTGTTGATCTGCCCGTTGGGGACGGTGATGACCTCGCCCGCCGTGCTGCGCACCCGGGTGACGCGCAACGTGACGTCCTCGACGGTGCCGATCGCGTCCTCGGACGCACCGGTCACGGAGATCTGCACGGTGTCACCGAAGCCGTACTGCCGTTCGGTGATGATGAAGAACCCCGCGAGGATGTCCTGCACGATGCGCTGGGCACCGAAGCCGAGCGCCGCGCCGAGCACGGTCGCCGGCGCGACCAGGCTGCCGATGGGCAGCTGGAGATAGTCGAACACCTTCAGGGTGGCGACGATGTACACGAACGAGATCGCCATCCACGTGACCACCTGGGCGACCGAATGGCGATGCTTCGTCGCCTCGGACCGCACGAGGTCGTCGGACTGCGTGTAGCGCTCGTCGATGCGCCGCGTGATGCGGCCGCCGATCCAGGAGACGAACCGGGCGATCAGAACCGCACCCAGAATCGTGAGTGCGATCAGCAGCCCGCTCGTCGACAACCAGTCGAGCAGTCTAGCTCCGGGAAGAAACGGCACAGGCCCCTCTCCTGTTTCCGATCACGATTTCTGCTCTTCCCGCATACGCCAGCGGATGCCCGATTCGAGGAATCCGTCGATGTCGCCGTCGAGCACCGCCGACGGGTTGTTGACCTCGTACTCGGTGCGCAGATCCTTGACCATCTGGTACGGGTGCAGCACGTAGGAGCGCATCTGGTTGCCCCACGAGCTGCCGCCGTCGCCCTTGAGCGCATCCATCTCGGCGCGCTCCTCCTGGCGCTTGCGCTCGAGGAGCTTGGCCTGCAGGACGCGCATGGCCGCGACCTTGTTCTGCAGCTGCGACTTCTCGTTCTGACAGGTGACGACGATGCCGGTCGGGATGTGCGTCAGACGCACCGCGGAGTCGGTGGTGTTGACCGACTGGCCACCCGGGCCGGACGAGCGGTAGACGTCGACGCGGACGTCGTTCTCGTCGATGTCGATGTGGTCGGTGGTCTCGACGACGGGCAGCACCTCGACCTCGGCGAAGGAGGTCTGGCGGCGTCCCTGGTTGTCGAAGGGGCTGATGCGGACGAGCCGGTGCGTGCCCATCTCCACCGACAGGGTGCCGTAGGTGTAGGGCGCCTTGACGGCGAAGGTGGCGGACTTGATGCCGGCCTCTTCCGCGTAGGAGGTGTCGTAGACCTCGACGCCGTAGCCGTGCTTGTCGGCCCAGCGGATGTACATACGCATGAGCATCTCGGCCCAGTCGGCGGCGTCGACGCCACCGGCGCCCGCGCGGATGTTGACGAGCGCGTCGCGCTGGTCGTACTCGCCGGACAGCAGCGTGCGCACCTCCATCGCCTCGATGTCGGCGCGCAGGCTCTCGCGTTCGGCCTCGGCGTCGGCCAGGGCGGCGGTGCGGGCCTCGCCCTCCTCGCCCTCGGCGAGCTCGTACAGAACCGGGAGATCCTCGAGCCGCTGGCGCAGGCCCTCGACCCGGCGCAGCTCACCCTGTGCGTGCGACAGTTCGCTGGTGACCTTCTGGGCGTGGTCCTGGTCGTTCCACAGCTCGGGATCGGCGGCCTGGTGCTCGAGTTCGTCGATGCGCCGTCGCAGCTCCTCGACGTCGAGGACCGACTCCACGGTGCGGAGGGTCGTGTCGAGCTCGGTCAGGGCTGCGGAAACATCGGGATGCACGATTCAACAGGTTACCGGAGCGACGAACGGGCCCGCCGTGGGCGGCGATCGACACGGGCAGGGCCCGAGCCGGGTCGAGCATCGCCGACCCCGGAGTGGACGGCAAGCTGCTCGGCCCCGAGCGACGGCGGCTAGCGTTTCCGTCATGACCACCGACTACACCGCCGACCTGGACCTCGCCCTCCGACTCGCCGACGCGTCCGACTCCATCACCCGCGACCGCTTCGGTGCGCTGGACCTGAAGGTGGACGACAAGCCGGACCTGAGCCCGGTCTCCGACGCCGACCTCGCCGTCGAGCGCACCATCCGCGAGGTGCTCGGCGAGCAGCGACCGGACGACGCGGTGCTCGGCGAGGAGTTCGGTGGCGACGCGGTCTTCCGCGGGCGGCAGTGGGTCGTCGATCCGATCGACGGCACGAAGAACTTCGTGCGTGGCGTACCGGTCTGGGCGAGCCTGATCTCGCTCCTCGAGGACGGTGTGCCCGTCGTGGGCGTGGTCAGCGCCCCGGCACTGAACCGTCGGTGGTGGGCGGCCGCGGACGGCGGCGCCTGGGTGTCGCACGACGGTGCCGAGCCCCGGCGCATCTCGGTGTCGGAGGTGACCGACCTCGCGTCGGCGTCGCTGAGCTTCTCGAGCCTGAGCGGCTGGCACGAGCGTGGCATCCGTGATCGTTTCGTCGCCCTGACCGACGACGTGTGGCGGGTGCGCGCCTACGGCGACTTCTTCTCCTACTGCCTGCTCGCCGAGGGCGCCCTCGAGATCGCGCTCGAACCCGAGGTTTCGCTGTGGGATCTGGCCGCGCTCGACGTGCTGGTGCGCGAGGCAGGTGGACGGTTCACGAACCTCGAGGGTGCGGACGGTCCGCACGGCGGCAGTGCGGTCGCGACCAACGGCACGCTGCACGACGAGGTGCTCGGTCGACTGAAGTGAGTGGCCGGCCCCACGCACGGATGGTCACGCGTGGGGCCGGGTTCGTCAGCGGACCGGGAGATGCACAGCGGTCTCGAGGTCGGCTTCGTTCGTGACGCCCGGATCATCGAGATAGACGTTGAAGTGGTGGGTGGCCACGTCGTCGTCGACCCGGGCCGCGGACAGGCCGTGTTCGGTCAGGAATTCGGCGATCGCCTCGTGGGGCCCGCGGGATCGATTCGGCGTACGGCCCGGTCACGGTGGCGACGACCGCCCGGCGTGAGGGGAACTCGTGGACCGTCAGCGGCTCGCGGGCCGTGGTTCCCGGCGCCACCGGCAGGAACACCGATTCGTCGACGTCCGACTCACGGAACTCGCCGTCGTGTTCGATGCATCCGCCGGGTCCGGTCGGGACGATGCCCTGCTCCTGCAGGGCGGGCATGAAGCGTTGCCACAGTTCACCTTCGGCCGAGTAGTCGGCGACGGTGCCACAGAGGCAGACGTACGTCTGCTGAGGAATCTCGCGCGGCATCGGCGGTCTGCTCGGGGAGGTATCGGCGGTAACCGCTGACCTCGTCGACCACGGCGGGGATCAGCACTCCCTGCGAGTCGTAGTGCCGCAGCATCCGCACGCTGATCCGGGTCAGGGACGAGAACTCTCCGATGGACATCAACCTGGTGGTGTCGGCCATGGCGCCGAGTCTGCGACCTCACACGGTGTGAGAGTCAACTCGTGCTCGCGACACAGCGGACGATGCTGGGCGACACGCGTCCACCGCGGAACTTACTGCGCGGTAGACAGTGACCTTACTCAAAAGTAAGATCGGGAGTGTCCGCTGCCGCATCGAGAGACTTCTGGTGATCATGAGCAAGCAAGACAGCGTGGGCCGCCACACGCCTCGCGACACGTCCGCCGTCGGCCTCAATCCGATCAAACGCGACGTCATGGGCGCTGCCATGCGCGTGCTCACCCGGATCACGGGCTCCGAACTGGCCGACCGGTACAAGATCCGCGAGACGATCGACCGGATCACGTACCAGTCCACGAAGACCGGCTTCAAGACCCTCGGCGCCGCCACGCGCACCTTCAAGAAGATGTCCGGCGGCGCGAGCGGCCCGCAGCGTCTCACCACCGCGAAGAACGCCGACTTCTTCGATCTCACCCCGACCGACGATCAGCAGATGATCACGGAGACGGTGCGTGAGTTCGCCGCCGAAATCCTGCGGCCCGCCGCGCACGACGCCGACGAGGCCGCCGCGGCCCCGGCCGATCTACTCGCGCGCGCAGCCGAACTCGGCATCACCATGGTCAACGTACCCGAGGCGTTCGACGGCGCCGCCGACGAGCGCGGCGTGGTCACCAACGTGCTGGTCGCCGAGGCCCTCGCGCACGGCGACATGGGCCTGGCCCTGCCGATCCTCGCGCCGAGCGGCGTGGCCGTGGCGCTCACACAGTGGGGCACCGAGGACCAACAGAAGACCTACCTGCCGGCCTTCGCCGGCGACGATGTCCCCCAGGCGTCGGTCGTCATCGCCGAGCCGCGCGCCCTGTTCGATCCCTTCGCGTTGCAGACCAAGGCGGTGCGCTCCCCCAGCGGCTACCGGCTCAACGGCGTGAAGTCGTTCGTCCCGGCGGCGGGCAGCGCCGAACTGTTCGTCGTGGCAGCCGAACTCGACGGTAAGCCGTCCCTCTTCCTCGTCGAGGCGAAGAGCAAGGGCGTCGTGATCGAGGCCGATCCGGGCATGGGCCTGCGCGCCGCCGGACTGGGCCGCCTTCTGCTCGAGGACGTCGCGGTGCCGGAATCGGCACGTCTCGGCGACGACGACGCCGACGTCCGCGCCGAGCAGTACGCCGACGCCGTGCGCCTGTCGCGCCTGGGCTGGGCAGCTCTGGCGATGGGCACCGGTCAGGCCGTGCTCGACTACGTGGTCCCCTACGTCAACGAGCGCGAGGCGTTCGGCGAGCCCATCAGCCACCGGCAGGCGGTGGCGTTCATGGTGGCCAACATCAAGATCGAGCTCGACGGTCTACGTCTGGCCACCCTGCGCGGTGCGTCGCGGGCCGAGCAGGGCCTGTCGTTCGCTCGCGAGGCGGCCCTGGCCCGCAAGCTCGCCACCGACAAGGGCATGCAGTTCGGCCTCGACGGCGTCCAGCTGCTCGGCGGCCACGGCTACACCAAGGAACACCCCGTCGAACGTTGGTACCGCGACCTGCGAGCAATCGGAGTCGCCGAGGGCGTCGTCCTCGTCTGATCGGCCCGACCCGAACAAGGAACCTGTGATGATCAATCTCGAACTTCCCCGGAAGCTCAAGGCTTCCGCGAACCAGGCCCATCAGGTCGCCGCGCAGATTTTCCGGCCGATCTCCCGCAAGTACGACCTCGCCGAGCACGAGTACCCCGTCGAACTCGACACCATGGCCGCGATGGTCGAAGGGCTCAACGACTCCGGCCAGGGCGCGGCGGGTGCCGCGCTCGGCCGCGACAGCAAGGCCAAGCAGGACGGCCCCGCCGGAAATGCCAACGGCGGCAACATGGCCGGACTCCTCAATGTCATCGAGACGTGCTGGGGCGACGTCGGCCTGACCCTGTCGATCCCCTACCAGGGCCTGGGCAATTCCGCGATCGCCGCGGTGGCCACCGACGAGCAGCTCGAACGCTTCGGCAAGGTGTGGGCCTCCATGGCAATCACCGAGCCCGGTTTCGGATCCGATTCGGCGGCCGTGACGACCACGGCCGTGCTCGACGGCGACGAGTGGGTCCTCAACGGCGAGAAGATCTTCGTCACCGCCGGTGAGCGTTCCACGCACATCGTCGTGTGGGCGTCCGTCGACAGGTCGAAGGGCCGCGCCGCGATCAAGTCGTTCGTCGTGCCGCGCGAGGCTCCCGGACTCTCGGTCGCGCGTCTCGAGAAGAAGCTCGGCATCAAGGCATCCGACACCGCGGTGCTCGTGCTCGACAACTGCCGCATCCCGAAGGACAACATCCTCGGCTCCCCGGAGGTGAACACCGAGAAGGGGTTCGCCGGGGTCATGCAGACCTTCGACAACACGCGTCCGATCGTGGCCGGCATGGCCGTGGGTCTCGGTCGTGCGGTACTCGAGGAACTGCGCACGATCCTGAAGGAGGCGGGCGTCGAGGTCTCCTACGACATCCCCGCGAACAACCAGCATGCCGCGGCCGCCGAGTTCCTCGCGCTCGAGGCCGACTGGGAGGCCGCCTACCTGCTCGCGCTGCGCGCGACGTGGATGGCCGACAACAAGAAGCCCAACTCCCTCGAGGCGTCGGTGTCGAAGGCGAAGGCCGGCCGCACCGGCACCGCGGTCTCGCTCAAGGCCGTCGAACTCGCCGGAACCTACGGGTATTCGCAGCGGCCGCTGCTCGAGAAGTGGGCACGCGATTCCAAGATTCTCGACATCTTCGAGGGCACCCAGCAGATCCAGCAGCTCATCGTCGCTCGGCGGGTGCTCGGAAAGTCGTCCTCCGAACTGAAATAACGCTCGGGGCATGGGGTCCGTCCGCGGGCGCCGGAAGGATGGGACCGGTGTCTGCGCACGGTACCGGACGTGTCGGAGGATCCATCGGGGTAGAGCCCTCGCCGCAGGTACGGCGAGGGCTCTACCCGTTCCAGGAAGATCATCCGTGGAAGATTGCCTGGAATGTGAGCTACGTCACGGCTACTGTGTGTGCTGACGCCGACACACAGCTAGGGGGACGGATGCTCGGTCAGGACATTCTCGGCAGGATCACGAGTGGGCGGATCACGCTCGACGACACGATCGGCCAGGTCAAGGACACCATCGGATCACTCGCGGTACTCCATCGCGCAGGTCTGCTGCACTTTCCGCGCGTAGACCACAGCATCGGGACGATCATGGCGGCCAACAAGTACGGCCCCTTCGCCGGCGCCGTGCACGCACAGGCCGAACGCGGTCTCGACGCCGTCGCCCTGATCGACGAGGCCGGCGATGTCACCTACAAGGAACTCGAGGCCCGCTCCAATGCCCTCGTGCGTGCGTGGCAACGCGCCGGGGTGGAGCCGGGATCGGTCATGGGCATCATGGCCCGGAATCACCGCGGTCTCGTGTTGACGATGCTCGCCACCGCCAAGCTCGGTGTGCGACTGGTGATGATGAACACCGGTTTCGCGCCGCGGCAACTCGTCGATGTCGCAGCGCGCGAACAGGTCTCGACGTTCGTCTTCGACAGCGAATTCGCCGAGGTCGCAGCCGCGCTCCCCGACGACGTGCGCCGGTACGTCTCCTGGGCGGACGACGAGGTCCCCGGCATCCCGACGCTGGAGCAGTCGATCGAAGGGCTGGACGGCTCGTCCCTGCCCGCGCCGGAGGTCTTCGGTGGATTCGTATTGCTCACCAGCGGCACCACCGGCACCCCGAAGGGCGCGCCGCGCGGCCGCACGTCACCGTTCGCGTCGGTCCAGTTCCTCGATCGGGTTCCGCTGCGCCCCGGGCAGACGATGCTCATGGCCGCCCCGGCCTTCCACGGCACCGGCGTCTCGCAGTTCGCGCTCGCCCTCGCACTGGGTCAGACCGTGGTGATGATGCGGCGCTTCTCCCCCGTCGACACCTTGGGCCTCGTCGAGCAGCACGGAGCGATCGTGCTGGTGGTGGTCCCGACGATGCTGCAGCGGATCCTCGACCTCGGACCGGAGAAGATCGCCGAGTACGACACCTCGAGCCTGAAGATCGTCTTCTCCGCGGGTTCGTCGCTCTCGCCCGACGTGTGTCGCCGGACGACGGAGGCGTTCGGACACGTGCTCTACAACCTGTACGGCTCCACCGAATGCGCCGTCGCGACGGTCGCGACCCCCGACGACATCCGGCAAGCCCCCGGCACGGCCGGTCGCCCTCCCGTGACGTGTCGGGTGGTGCTGTTCGACGACGACGGCAACCGCATCACCGAGCCGCACGTCCCCGGCCGCATCTTCGTCTCGAGCGGCCTGTCCTTCGCCGGTTACACCGACGGTCGCGACAAGGAACGCATCGGCGGGTTGCTGTCGATCGGCGACATCGGGCACTGGGACGAGAACGGCCTGCTCTTCGTCAACGGTCGCGACGACGACATGATCGTCTCCGGCGGCGAGAACGTCTATCCGCTCGAGGTCGAGAACCTGCTCGCCGAGCGGGAGGACATACTCGACGCCGCCGTGGTGGGTGTCCCCGATCCCGAGTTCGGGCAGCGGCTGCGAGCCTTCGTGGTTCCCTCCCCCGACTCCTCCCGCAACGCCGAGGACATCAAGGCGTTCGTGAAGTCGAATCTCGCCCGGTACAAGGTTCCGCGCGAGGTGGTTTTCCTCGACGAGCTGCCGCGCAACGCCACCGGGAAGCTGCTTCGCCGGGTGCTGGTGGAGATGGATCTGCCCGAGGATCCCGAGAAGGGGTACACCACCGCTCGGGGGTGACCCCCTCGAACGAACGAAGGCCGGGGGGGCGAGCCCCCCGCCCTTCGTGGTGGTAGCGGGGACAGGATTTGAACCTGCGACCTCTGGGTTATGAGCCCAGCGAGCTACCGAGCTGCTCCACCCCGCGTTGCATGAATGAACAGACA
>NZ_LZMJ01000011.1:0-23459 GCF_001665495.1 Rhodococcus sp. 852002-51564_SCH6189132-a | reverse complement strand
GGGTTCGGGGTTCCTCCCTCTCGGCTGGGCGCCCGGTTGGGGTCCCCCCCCCCTTTCATACAACACCCCCCGGGGCACCTTTATTTCCTAGTTCCGCATCGGGGGGCCCCCGGGGGGGGGGGGGCCCGCCCCGTTTCGTTAGTGTCAGTGTCAGCAACCCACGATCGACGAGAAGGCAGGTACCCGTGACTCCTCAGAATCCGGCGACATCCATCGGTCCCGCGATGACCTCGGCCACGGCTGGGCTGAACCTCAGCGACTCGGTGTACGAACGCCTGCTCCGCGAGCGCATCATCTTCCTGGGCACCCAGGTCGACGACGACATCGCGAACAAGCTGTGCGCGCAGATCCTTCTGCTGTCGGCCGAGGACCCCACCCGCGACATCTCCCTGTACATCAACTCACCGGGCGGTTCGGTCACCGCCGGTATGGCGATCTACGACACGATGAAGTTCGTCGAGTGCGATGTCGCGACCTTCGCGATGGGTCTCGCCGCCTCGATGGGTCAGTTCCTGCTCTCCGCCGGTACCAAGGGCAAGCGTTACGCACTCCCGCACGCGCGGATCATGATGCACCAGCCGTCCGCAGGCATCGGTGGTACGGCGAGCGACATCGCGATCATGGCGGAGCAGTTCGCACACACCAAGCGCGAGATGGCCGAGCTCATCGCGGAGCACACGGGCCAGTCGGTGGAGCAGATCACCAAGGACTCCGACCGCGACCGCTGGTTCACGGCGCAGCAGGCGCTCGAATACGGCTTCGTCGACCACGTCGTCTCCCGGGCGCAGCAGGCCGGCGGCACCGCCAACTAGGTCCCGGCCCGATCTGCCCTCACACCACCGAATTCTTGGAGAAGCGATGACCAACATGTTCGATCCGCGCCAGCTCGGCGGCGCCGCTCCTGCCTCGCCCGCGAGCCGCTACATCCTCCCGTCGTTCATCGAGCACTCGAGCTACGGCGTCAAGGAATCCAACCCGTACAACAAGCTGTTCGAAGAGCGCATCATCTTCCTCGGCGTCCAGGTCGACGACGCGTCCGCCAACGACGTGATGGCCCAGCTGCTGGTGCTCGAGTCGCTCGATCCCGACCGCGACATCACCATGTACATCAACTCGCCGGGTGGTTCGTTCACCTCGCTCATGGCGATCTACGACACCATGCAGTACGTCCGCGCCGACATCACCACGGTGTGCCTCGGGCAGGCGGCATCCGCCGCGGCCGTCCTGCTCGCCGCCGGCACCCCCGGCAAGCGTCTGGCGCTGCCCAACGCTCGCGTGCTCATCCACCAGCCCGCGACGGGTGGCATCCAGGGACAGGTCTCCGACCTCGAGATCCAGGCCGCCGAGATCGAGCGCATGCGTACCCTCATGGAGAACACGCTCTCGAAGCACACCGGTAAGGATCCCGAGCAGATCCGCAAGGACACCGATCGGGACAAGATCCTCACGGCGGAGCAGGCCGTCGAATACGGTCTGATCGACCGGGTCCTCGAGTACCGCAAGCTCTCGGCCCAGAAGTAGAACGTCGCAGGCGGTTCCGGAAGGCACGGTGCCTTCCGGAACCACCGACGCCGGGACTGTGATCGCCGACACATGTTGTGGTGTACAAATATGACCGGAAACGCGCAGAACCGGTCGACCTGCGCGCCGACATCCGGGTACGGTCGATCAAAGGGCCCGCTCCCCGGGACCGCCCCGTGTGGTGGTTGCGGGACCGGTTGCACGCACACGAGGAAGTAGGGACCTGACTGATGGCACGTATCGGTGACGGCGGAGATCTGCTCAAGTGCTCCTTCTGCGGAAAGAGCCAGAAGCAGGTCAAGAAGCTCATTGCGGGCCCCGGTGTCTACATCTGCGACGAGTGCATCGATCTCTGCAACGAGATCATCGAGGAGGAGCTGGCCGAGACCAGCGAGGTCAAGCTCGACGAGCTGCCCAAGCCGGCCGAGATCCGCGACTTCCTCGACAACTACGTGATCGGCCAGGACGACGCCAAGCGCACGCTGGCCGTGGCGGTCTACAACCACTACAAGCGCATCCAGGCCGGCGACAAGGGTCGCGACTCCCGCGGTGAGACGGTCGAACTCGCGAAGTCCAACATCCTGCTTCTCGGCCCCACCGGTTGTGGCAAGACCTACCTCGCGCAGACGCTCGCGAAGATGCTCAACGTGCCCTTCGCCATCGCCGACGCCACCGCACTGACGGAGGCCGGCTACGTCGGTGAGGACGTCGAGAACATCCTCCTCAAGCTCATCCAGGCCGCCGACTACGACGTCAAGCGCGCCGAGACCGGCATCATCTACATCGACGAGGTCGACAAGATCGCCCGCAAGAGCGAGAACCCGTCGATCACTCGCGACGTGTCGGGCGAGGGCGTGCAGCAGGCGCTGCTGAAGATCCTCGAAGGCACCCAGGCATCCGTCCCGCCGCAGGGTGGTCGCAAGCATCCGCACCAGGAGTTCATCCAGATCGACACCACGAACGTGCTGTTCATCGTGGCGGGTGCATTCGCGGGTCTCGAGAAGATCGTCTCCGACCGCGTCGGCAAGCGCGGCATCGGCTTCGGCGCCGAGGTTCGGTCGAAGGCCGAAATCGACACCACCGACCACTTCGCCGACGTCATGCCCGAGGACCTCATCAAGTTCGGCCTGATCCCGGAGTTCATCGGTCGTCTGCCGATCCTCGCGTCGGTGACCAATCTCGACAAGGAATCACTCGTCCAGATCCTGTCGGAGCCGAAGAACGCTCTGGTCAAGCAGTACGTGCGCCTGTTCGAGATGGACGGCGTCGAACTCGAGTTCTCCCAGGACGGACTCGAAGCGATCGCCGACCAGGCGATCCTCCGTGGCACCGGCGCCCGCGGGCTCCGCGCCATCATGGAGGAGGTGCTCCTGCCCGTGATGTACGACATCCCCAGCCGCGACGACGTCGCCAAGGTCGTGGTCACCGCCGAGACCGTCAACGACAACGTCCTTCCGACGATCGTGCCGCGCAAGACCGATCGGGAACGGCGCGACAAGACCGCCTGATTCCGAAGACCCTTCGGAACTGCACGAGCGCCGCGGCACGAAAGTGCCGAGGCGCTCGTCGTCGTTGGCGGTCGAATCCGGTCCGTCGGTGGATCAGCGCAGTGTGATGGTCCCGCCGTCGACCATGAGTGTCTGGCCCGTCATGTAGGACGCATCCTCACTGGCCAGAAAGACCGCGACACGGCCGATATCGGCCTGCGGGTCACCGAAGCGGTGCATCGGGGTCTTCGCCAGTAGCGCCTCCTCGACGCCGGGGTTGGCCGCGATGTACGCCTCGACGCCCTCGGTCAGTGCCAGAGGCGAGATGACGTTGACATTGATGTCCTCCGCGGCCCATTCGTTCGCCGCGACCCGGCTGATCGCCCGGATCGCTTCCTTCGCAGCGGCGTACGAACTCTGCGTGGCGCTCCCGTCGATCCCGGCTCCCGACGCGAAGTTGATCACCGACCCCTTGTTCGCGGCGAGCTGGGCGTGCGCTGCCTTCATCAATCGGAAGGTCGGATAGAAGCCCGTGCCGAACGACAGGTCGAGCATCTCCTGTGTGGTCTCGAGCAGTGGCGCCTGCCGGGACGCGTGCGCGTTGTTGACGAGCACGTCGAGCTTTCCGAAATGCTCGACGGCGTCCGCGACGATCGTCTCGGCGCTCGACTCGTCGGAGATGTCCGCGTACAGGAATTTCCCGGCTTCGCCGACCTCGGCTTCGAGGGCTTCACCCGCGGGCCGGTCGATGTCGACGAACAGGACGCGGGCACCCTCGTCCACGAATGCTCTGACGATGCCGCGCCCGATCCCTCCGGCGCCACCGGTGACGATCGCAACCTTGTCTGCAAGCCTCATGGCGTGCTCCCTTCGTGGGTCCGGTGTCAAGCGATCAGTCGACGGCCAGCGCGGCCTTCTCGAGTTCCGCGATGCTGTAGGCGGCGTAGGTCTCGTACGGGCCGCGGCCGGTGAAGTACGACGAGAGCTGCTCGTCGAGTTCCTCGACCGTGAATGCCGAACCGGCGGCGTCGAAGCGGTTCTCGACGGTCGGTGCGGCCATGAGCGCGACCATCTTTCCGTACACCACGAACACCTGTCCGGTGATCTCCGAGGACGCCGGTG
This sequence comes from Rhodococcus sp. 852002-51564_SCH6189132-a, assembly GCF_001665495.1. Classification (NCBI taxonomy): domain Bacteria; kingdom Bacillati; phylum Actinomycetota; class Actinomycetes; order Mycobacteriales; family Nocardiaceae; genus Rhodococcus; species Rhodococcus sp. 852002-51564_SCH6189132-a. The sequence continues at coordinate 19,329 of NZ_LZMJ01000011.1, read as the reverse complement.
AGGCGAGGTAACGCACGAGGGTGGCCACGCGCTCCGGCGCCAGGGGATCGAGTCGGGTCGTGGCGCCGGCCTCGCCGAAGGCCTCAGCGGTCATCGCGGTGCGTGCGCGGGGGCAGATCGCATTCGCGGTGACGCCGTATCGCGCCAGCCCCTGCGCCGTGGACAGTGTCAGAGCCGTGATGCCTGCCTTCGCAGCGGAATAGTTCGGCTGTCCGGCGGAACCGAAGAGGAAGGCCTCCGACGAGGTGTTGACGACGCGGCCGTAGACCGGTCCACCCGCAGCCTTGCTCGCCTGACGCCAGTACACCGCCGCCGCATGTGAGGTGGCGGCATGGCCCTTGAGGTGCACTCGGATCACGTCGTCCCAGTCGGACTCGGTGAGGTTGAAGATCATCTTGTCGCGGATGATGCCCGCGTTGTTGACGAGGATGTCGAAGGACCCGTATGCCTTGACCGATTCCTCGACGAGGCGACCGCCGAGAGCCCAGTCGGACACGTCGCCGGTGACGGCGATGGCCTGGCCTCCCGACGCGACGATTTCCTCTGCCACCTCGTGCGCTGCGTCGCCCACGTCGTTGACGACGACTGCGGCGCCTGCCTCGGCGAGGGCGAGGGCTTCGGCGCGGCCCAGGCCGGCCCCGGCGCCGGTCACGACCGCCGCGCGCCCGGCCAGACTTACGGATTCACCCATGAAACGTCTCCTGTTCGATTGTGGCGGTTCGTCAGTGCACCGCGCCGGAATTAGTATTCATTCTAGTCTCGGGTGGTGGTCGGTCCACCCACGGGACAGGTCCCACTGGCCGGGATCAGGCGGGATACGAGACGTGCCCACCTGGAACGTTCGTCGCCGCAGTGGTCGATGCGCCACCGGTCGTGAAGGGGAGGAACCGAGCATGCCCAGACTTGCGGAGGCCCGGGACGCCGCAGAACCGAGTTCGGCGGAACAGCATGCGCGATACGGCCGGATCATCGACGCTGCCGCACAGTTGGGGGCGGTGAAGGAACTCGAACGCGTTCGGATGCAGGAGGTCGCCGAACTCGCCGGCGTCGCCATCGGGACCCTCTACCGCTACTTTCCGTCCAAGACCCATCTGTTCGTCGCGGTCATGGTGGATCGGATCGATCGGATGGGAATCCACCTCTCCAGGCGCTCGCAGTCGTCCTCGTCGCCTGTCGACGTCGTATACGACGCGTTGCTGCAGGCCACCCGGGCGCTCGTGCGCACTCCGTTACTGGCGAACGCGATGATCCGATCCGCCGCGTCGTCGAACGCCGCCACCATTCCCGACGTGGCGAAGATCGACCAGCACTTCGACGGACTGCTCCTGGCCGCCGCGGGTATCGCGGAACCCACGGTGCGGGACGCAACCGTCGTGCGGTTGGTCGTGGCACTGTGGTTCGGTCTCGTCCAGTCCGCGCTCAACGGGCGGATATCGATCCCCGAGGTCGAGTCCGATCTGCGTGTCGCGTGCGACCTTCTGCTGGTCGATCTGCCCGCCGGTACGCGCTGACGGGCGATTCCCGAAGGCCACATTCCGCAAGGCCGGTCCCGCTCGGTGGGACTGTGCGGGAAACTGCGATCACCGTTACTAGAATAAATTTCAATAACGTCGAGAGCTGGGAGTAGGCATGAGCAAGGTCGTCATCGTGGAGGCCGCGCGGACACCGATCGGTCGTCGTCGCGGACAGCTGGCCGGGGTCCACCCCGCGGTGTTGCTCGGTGCCGCCCAGAAGGCCGTTCTCGACCGCACCGGACTGCCTGCCGACCAGGTCGGTCAGCTCGTCGGGGGCGCCGTGACCCAGGCGGGGGAGCAGTCCAACAACGTGACCCGCCAGGCCTGGCTCCACGCAGGTCTCCCGTACACGACCGCCGCGACCACCATCGACTGCGCATGCAGTTCGTCGCAGCAGGCGGTCCACATGGTGGCCGGACTGATCGCGTCCGGGCAGATCGACGCCGGAATCGGATGCGGCGTCGAGGTGATGAGCCGGGTGTTCCTCGGTCAGGCAAACGCCCCGGGCACCGGCAACCCCTATCCGGACGACTGGTCGATCGACATGGGCGACCAGTTCACCTCCGCCGAACGTATCGCCCACAAGCGCGGCATCAAACGTGACGATGTCGATGCTCTCGGATTCGAGTCGCAGCGTCGCGCCGCAGCCGCGTGGGCCGAGGGGCGCTTCGACCGCGAGATCGTCCCGGTGCAGGCGCCGGTCGTGACCAAGGAGGGCGAGCCCACCGGTGAGATCGCGACCGTGACGCGTGACGGAGGTCTTCGCGACACCACCGCGGAAGGACTCGCCGGTCTCCGGCCGGTCATCGAGAACGGAATCCACACCGCCGGAAACTCCTCCCAGGTCAGCGACGGCGCGGCCGCCGTACTGCTGATGAGCGAGGACAAGGCGCGCGAGTCGGGTCTGCGGCCACGTGCCCGTATCCTCGCGTCGACGCTCGTCGGTTCGGATCCGTACTACCACCTCGACGGCCCCATCGACGCGACTCGCGCGGTACTCGAACGCACCGGAATGTCCTTGTCCGACATCGACATCGTCGAGATCAACGAAGCCTTCGCTTCGGTCGTGTTGTCCTGGGCGCAGGTCCACGGGGCCGACATGAGCAAGGTCAACGTCAACGGCGGCGCCATCGCGCTCGGCCACCCCGTCGGTTCCACCGGCTCGCGACTGATCACCAGTGCCCTGCACGAACTCGAGCGTTCGAACCGTTCGACGGCGCTGGTCACGATGTGTGCGGGTGGCGCGATGGCCTCCGCCACCATCATCGAGCGCATCTGACGCCGGACATTCTGCTATCCGAAGGGACCCGATCATGACTCTGGGATTGAGCGACGAGGACCGCGAGCTCCGTGATTCCGTACGCGGCTGGGCGGCACGACACGCCACACCCGACGTGATCCGCACGGCCGTCGAAGCGAAGACGGAAGCCCGCCCGACGTACTGGAGCTCGTTCGCCGAACTCGGCATGCTGGGATTGCACCTGCCCGAAGAGGTCGGAGGCGCCGGTTTCGGACTACTCGAAACAGCAATCGTCGCAGAAGAACTCGGACGGGCCATGGTGCCGGGCCCGTTCCTTCCGACCGCGATCGTGTCCGCGGTCCTCGACGAGGCCGGCCGTCGCAGCGAACTCGACGGGCTCGCGGACGGTTCGCTGTTCGGTGCGGTCGCCCTGCAGCCGGGGGACCTGCGCGTGGAGCGCGACGGCGATTCCGTCACGCTCTCGGGAACCTCCGGTGTCGCCCTCGGCGGCCAGGTCGCGGATGTGTTCCTGCTCGCGGCCGACGACGGTGGTGAGCGGGTCTTCGTCGTCGTGACCCGTGACCGGGTCGAGGTCACGAACCTGCCCAGCTACGACGTGATCCGCCGCAACGCCGAGATCACCGTGAGCGCCCTGACGTTGTCCGACGGGGACGTGCTGAGATCGGACCCGCATCGGATCGTCGATATCGCCGCGACCTTGTTCGCCGCCGAGGCCGCCGGTCTCGCGGACTGGGCGACCACCACCGCCGCGGGATATGCGCGGGTCCGCAAGCAGTTCGGCCGTGTCATCGGACAGTTCCAGGGTGTCAAGCACACCGTCGCCCGGATGCTCTGCCTCACCGAACAGGCTCGGGTCGTGGCCTGGGACGCAGCCCGAGCGCGGCGCGAGGACGTGCCGGACGACGAGGCGTCGCTGGCCGTGGCGGTCGCCGCGTCCATCGCCCCGGAGGCCGCCTTCCAGGTCACCAAGAACTGCATCCAGGTGCTCGGCGGTATCGGCTACACCTGGGAGCACGACGCGCACCTGTACATGCGCCGCGCGCAGTCCCTCCGGATCCTGCTCGGCTCCACGGCGTCGTGGCGGCGCCGGGTCGCCCACCTCACGCTCGACGGTGCCCGCCGCGTGCTGAGCGTCGATCTTCCGCCCGAGGCGGAACGGATCCGCGCCGACGTCCGTGCCGAACTCGAGCCGGCGAAGTCGCTGGAGAACGCAGCGCGGAAGGCGTATCTGGCGGAGAAGGGCTACACCGCTCCCCACCTGCCCGAACCGTGGGGGAAGGCCGCCGACGCCGTCACGCAACTCGTCGTCGCCGAGGAACTGCGCGCCGCCGAACTCGAACCGCACGACATGATCATCGGCAACTGGGTGGTGCCGACCCTGATCGCGCACGGCAGTACCGAGCAGATCGAGCGATTCGTCCCGCAGTCGTTGCGCGGGGATCTCGTGTGGTGTCAGCTCTTCTCCGAGCCCGGCGCCGGGTCCGACCTTGCGGGCCTGTCCACCAAGGCCGTCAAGGTGGACGGCGGATGGAGGCTCGACGGCCAGAAGGTGTGGACGTCGATGGCGCGGGTCGCGGACTGGGGCATCTGCCTCGCCCGCACCGACGCGGAAGCGCCCAAGCACAAAGGCCTGTCCTACTTCCTGATCGACATCAGGAACACCGAGGGGCTCGACATCCGGCCGCTGCGGGAGATCACCGGCGAAGCCCTGTTCAACGAGGTGTTCCTCGACGGCGTGTTCGTGCCCGACGAGTGCCTCGTCGGCGAGCCCGGGGACGGATGGAAGCTCGCCCGTACCACCCTCGCGAACGAACGCGTCTCCCTCTCGCACGATTCGACTTTCGGTGCCGGCTGCGAGACCCTCATGGCGCTCGCGAACGGTATGCCCGGTGGGCCGGACGACGAACAACTCACCGTCCTCGGCAAGGTTCTCGGCGATGCCGCGTCCGGTGGCCTCATGGGTCTGCGTACCGCTCTGCGGTCCCTGGCCGGTGCACAGCCGGGTGCCGAGTCCTCCGTCGCCAAGCTCCTCGGCGTCGAGCACCTCCAGCAGGTCTGGGAGACCGCGATGGACTGGGCCGGTACTGCGTCGTTGCTCGACGACCAGGACCGAACTCCGGCGACCCACATGTTCCTCAACGTGCAGTGCATGTCCATCGCCGGTGGGACGACCAACGTCCAGCTGAACATCATCGGTGAGAGGCTTCTCGGCCTGCCCCGCGATCCCGAGCCCGGAAAGTGACGCCCATGCCCATCGATACCGATGTCGCGCTCTCCGCTGCGCCCACCGTCCGCGATGCCTCGTGGACCGAACGCGATGTGATCCTCTACCACCTCGGTCTGGGTGCGGGTGTCGACTCGCTCGATCCCGCCGAACTGCGGTGGGTGTACGAGAAGGACCTGCGGGTCCTGCCGACCTTCGCGATGGTCGCCGGTCAGGGTGTCTCTGCCGGTGCGGTGACACAGGCCGGACTGAGCCTGCCGGGAATCGACATCGACCTGCGCAGGATCCTGCACGGTGGCCAGTCCGTCACCGTGCACGCCCCGATCCCGATCTCGGGTTCGGCGACCGTCTCGTCTCGCATCTCCGATGTGTGGGACAAGGGCAAGGCCGCCGTGATCGTGCTCGAACAGTCCGCAGTGGATGCCGACGGAAACCCGTTGTGGACCAGTGCGATGCAGATCTGGGCGCGCGGTGAGGGCGGCTTCGGCGGAGACGCCGGGCCCCATGTGTCGAACGCAGTGCCGGAACGGGACGCCGACAAGACCCTGGTGTCACCTACGAGCACGCAACAGGCACTGGTGTACCGGCTCAGTGCCGACATGAACCCGCTGCACGCGGATCCCGAATTCGCGAAGACAGCCGGTTTCGATCGGCCGATCCTGCACGGACTCGCCTCGTACGGTGTCGTGTGCAAGGCCGTCGTCGACGGTGTGCTCGGTGGAGACCCGACCCGGGTCCGGTCGTTCTCGGTCCGCTTCGCCGGCACGCTGTACCCCGGGGAGACGATCGAGACGGAGGTCTGGCGAGACGGCGACACCCTCACCCTGCTCGCCACATGTCCCGAGCGCGAGGGGCAACCGGTGCTCACCCACGCCACGATGGAGATTCGATGAGAGTCGACCCGGACACCCACCCCGTCGTCGGACACGCGCCCGACGGTACGGTTCTGACCTCGGCACCGCAGGACACCGCCGTCGACCGCGCCACCGCCGCCGCGCGGCGCGTGGTGGACGCGTTGCTGCGCACCGACCGTGGCAACGCGAATCTCGAGCGGGTCGCCGAAGAGCTCGACAATATCGCCGAGCACCTCGAGGAACACGCTCCCGAAGTGCGGGAGCGACTGATCGACATGTGGCACGGGGAGGGCGTCACCCGGCACGATCCGGTCACCGGTCCGGAGAACGCGCTCGCTCCGCCGCTGGTGTTGGCCGGTCGCGAAGACGGATCGGTGGAAGGCGTCGTCGAACTGACCTTCCCGTACCAGGGCCCGCCCGGGCACGTGCACGGCGGAGTCTCCGCCCTCCTGCTCGATCACACGCTGGGTGTGGCGAACGCCTGGGCCGGGCGCAGCGGCGCCACCGCACAGCTCAACGTGCGGTACCACCGGCCGACCCCACTGTTCGAGCCGCTGACGATCACCGGTCGTCTGGTCGAGCAGGACGGCCGCAAGATCAACACGGTCGGCGAGATCAGGACCGCGGACGGCACGGTGTGCGTGTCCGTGGAGGCGCTGTTCATCGACAGGACGGTTCCCCGTCCTCGCTGACGGCCTGCGCCGCACACGCCGTCGTATCGGAAAGGAACGGCATGGGGAAGTTGGACGGGCGGGTGGCGATCGTCACCGGCGCCGGGATGGGGATCGGCCGCGGATTTCGTCCCGACCGACGTCACCGACCGCGAACAGGTGCACGCCATGGTGGATGCCGCGGTGCGCGAATTCGGCACTGCGCAGCACGACCGTACTGCGGCTCGGGAATGGGCGCCGAAACAGGTGTGCTGCAACGTGATCTGCCCCGGCGTGCAGAGCGCGGCATACCGACGGGTGGCGGCGGCCGACCCGCAGATGGCCGCCACGCAGGCCGCGGCGAACCCGATGGGCCGCATCGGCGACCCTCTCGACGACATCGGCACGGTCGCAGCCTTTCTCGCGAGCGACGACTCCCGCTATCCCACAGGCAACACGCTGTTCGTCGACGGCGGTAGCCACGTCAACGGCGTGCAGTGAGCGCCGAACGTGGACTGACATCCCAACGGAGGATTCATGCTCTCTCGTACTTCCCGGCGTGTGATGGCAGTACTCGCCGCAGCGTCGATGCTCGGCATCACGTCCTGCTCCGACTTCGGCGACGACGCCGAGGAGACTGCCGGGGGACCCGGCTCCCTCGTCACCGAACGCACCCTCACCGGTACGGCGGCGCTTCCCAGCGCGTCGCGAACGCATCTGATCACCTACCTGTCCGATGGTGCCGATCGGCGCCCCACCCTCGTCTCGGGCACGGTCGCGATCCCCGAGGGAGAAGCGCCCGCCGGAGGCTGGCCCGTGATCAGCTGGGCGCACGGCACCACCGGGGTCGGTGACGCCTGTGCGCCGTCCGCCGACACCCCCGGTGGTCCCGCCCACTCCTACATCAGCAGGACGACTGCCATGCTCGACCGGTGGGTCGCAGACGGCTACGCCGTGGTCCAGACCGACTACGAAGGCCTCGGCACACCGGGCGGACATCCCTACATGAACGGAGACAGCGCAGCCGACAGTGTCGTCGACATCGTGCGTGCCGCTCGTCAACTCGATCCGGCTATCGGCACCCGATGGATCGCGATGGGACACAGTCAGGGCGGGCACGCCGCGCTGCATGCGGCGGCTCGTGGCACGGAACGCGCCCCTGAACTCGAACTGCAGGGCGCGGTCGCCTTCGCCCCGGGCAGTCGCACGAGTGAGACGGCCGAGTACTACGCGACCGCCGGACCCGCGATCGGTCCGGCGCTCGGGTTCCTGCCGGTGCTGCTGCTCGGAGCGCAGGCGGCGGACCCGAGCATCGACGCCGACGCGATGCTCACCGACGCCTCGCGCCCCTTGCTCGACGCCGCGCGCACCGGGTGCATGGACGACATCCGCGAGGTGGCGAGCACGGTACCGGTGGATCAGGTGTTCGCTCCGGATGCGGACCTCGAACCGCTCCGTGAGTACTACGCCGGTCAGGAGGTCGAACCGCTCACCCTGAGGGTGCCGACGCTCGTCGTGCAGGGAAGCGACGACGCGCTGGTACTGCGTCCGGTCACCGATCAGGTGACCGCGGCGCTGTGCGGCAACGGAGCCGACCTGAGCTATCGGGTATACGACGGAGCCGATCACCGAGCGGTACTCGAGGAGTCCGTCGACGACGTGCGGGCGTTCGTCGACGGAGTACGCGCGGGCGAGGCGCAGGACGGCACATGCGGTTGATGCCGCCGGTCAGTCGGTCTTGATGCGTTCGGGGACGGTGTAGACGTTCATCGTGTCGCCGCGGAGGAAGCCCACGAGGGTGAGGTCGGACTCCGCGGCGAGATCGACGGCCAGCGACGACGGCGCCGAGACCGCCGCGAGCACGGGGATCCCGGCCATGACCGCCTTCTGCACGAGTTCGAACGAGGCGCGTCCGCTCACCATGAGCACGCTGTGCGAGAGCGGCACCCGGTTGTCGGTCAGGGCCCAGCCGATCACCTTGTCGACGGCGTTGTGCCGGCCGACGTCCTCGCGCAGGGCCAGCAGCGCCCCGTCGGGGGTGAACAGTGCGGCCGCGTGCAGACCGCCGGTCGACTCGAAGACCTGCTGGTGCCGACGCAGCGTGTCGGGAAGTTCGGTGAGGGTGTGCGTTCCGATAGAGGTGGTGCCGGCATCCTTCAGTGGATATCGCGTGCGCGTGCGCACCTCGTCGAGCGAGTTCTTCCCGCACACCCCGCACGCGGAGGTCGTCGTGAATGCGCGTCGCCCCGTCCCTTCGGGGACGGTGACGCCGGGCGCGAGGGCGACGTCGAGAACGTTGTAGGTGTTGGCGCCGCTCTCGTCCACCCCGTCGCAGTAGCGAACGGCGGCGATGTCCTCGCGACTGCCGATCATCCCTTCGGCCAGCAGGAATCCGTGGACGAGATCGACGTCGTGACCGGGGGTGCGCATCGTGATGGTGAGCGACTCACCGCCGACCCTGATCTCGAGCGGTTCCTCGACGGCGAGGGTATCGGGACGTCGCGTCGCCCTGTCCGCAGTGATGCGCAGTACCGGTCGACGTGTCGTGACCCGTCCCATCGTCTACCTCCCAGATGCGTGCAGCGGTTCGAGCCGTCGTTCCCGCGGAACCCGGGCAGGGCAGGGATACCCGGGTGGCACAGGTTGTGCACACCGCGGGATGCGGCGTCTCGTCCTCCATACTGCCTGCCCGGACGCAACGGCATCCCCGTCCGGTGAACGGCGGTGGCGTTACACGAAGTTCACCCGCGCCTCGCAGGGACATTACAGAGTGGGTCCACTCTCAGGGGACGGTGATGAATGTGGGTCACCGACTGACGTAGGGGTCGTGAACCCCGGGATCGAACAGGGTGGACTTATATGGAACAGGCACTCGCGGCCGCCGATACCGCCTGGGTTTTGGCGGCGTTCACAGCAGTCGTACTGATGGTTCCGGGCCTGGCGCTGTTCTACAGCGGCATGCTCGGAGTCAAGAGCGCGCTCAACATGATCATGATGGTGTTCGGTGGATTCGCCGTCACAGCCGTCCTGTGGGTGCTGTTCGGTCCGGCCGCCGTGCTCGGTGACAGCGTCGGGGGCCTCGGCCTCATCGGCGATCCCTTCACCGACATCGGTCTGGGCTCGCTGCTCGAGGAGGACCCGGACGGAGGGATGCCCGCCGCACTGACCGCGGCCTTCCACCTCCTCTTCGCAGGCATCACGGTGGCGATCATCGCCGGTGGTGTCGCGGACCGGATGAAGTTCTCGGCGTGGCTGGTGTTCTCGGGCATCTGGGTCGTCCTCGTCTACTTCCCGGTCGCGCACTGGGTCTTCGCCTTCGACGACGAGGAAGCGGGCACGAAGGGCGGATGGATCGCCAACACGCTCGCCGCCCACGACTTCGCCGGCGGCACCGCCGTGCACATGAACTCGGGTGTCGCGGCGCTGGCACTCGCCATCGCACTCGGTCGCCGCCGTGGATTCCCGCACGTGGCACGTCCCCACAACCTGCCCCTCGTCGTGCTCGGTGGCGGAATCCTGCTGTTCGGCTGGTTCGGCTTCAACGGCGGTTCGGCGGGCGGCGCCAACCACACGGCCGGTGTCGTCGTCCTCAACACGCTCGTCGCCGCGATGGCCGGCCTGCTCGGCTGGCTGATCGTCGAACGCATCAAGGAGAAGCACGCGACGACGCTCGGTGCCATCTCGGGCGTGATCGCCGCACTCGTGGGCATCACGCCCGCAGCGAGCCTCGTGTCCCCGCTCGGTGCCCTGCTGATCGGCGTGGTCTCCGGTGCCGTCGGCTGCTTCGCCGTGAGCTGGAAGTTCCGCATGGGCTACGACGACTCACTCGACGTCGTTGCCATCCACCTCATGGGCGGCGTCGTAGGCACCACCCTCATCGCCTTCGTCGCGACGGCCGCTGCGCCGGCCGGTGTCGACGGTCTGTTCTTCGGCGGCGGGATCGACTTCCTCGGACGCCAGATCGTCGCGATGGCCGCGGTGTTCGCCTACTCGTTCGCGGTGACCTTCCTGATCGCGAAGGCGCTCGACAAGATCATGGGCATCCGGGTCGACACCGAGACGGAGATGCGGGGCATCGACGTCCCGGTCCATGGGGAGACGGCCTACGTGATGGACTCGTTCTCACCCACCGGTCCGTCGACGCTGCGTCCCGAGGCGTTCGCCGAGGATCGCGACGTGATCGTGCCCAAGTCCTGACCGGCGAGCTTCACCGATCGAACGGCAGGAGCCCTCACCGCACCGGGCGGTGAGGGCTCCGTCGTGTTCACGGTTGCCGGTCGTTCACGGCTGGTGATTGTCGGGATACGCCGTGACGGCGAGGAACCGGATGGGCAGCTTCAGCAGCTCGTTCGGTCCGTGCAACCCTTCGCCGTCGAGGAGCAGGGCGTCGCCCGGTTGCAGGTGGTACTCGGAATCGCCGTGGCCGTAGAGCATCTCGCCCTCGAGCATGTACAGCAATTCCGTGCCGGGATGCTGGAAGAGCGGGAAGACGTCGCTCGCATCGGTGAGGGTCACCAGCACCGGTTCGAGTCTCTTGTGCTGTCCCCGCAGCGCGCCGAGCAGTTCGTAGTGATGGCCCACCCGCGTACCGCGACCGACGATCTCGGCGCCGTGCCCGTTCTTGGTGAACACCGCGTCGCGGTGCGCGTCCGCGCCCCGGAAGAGCGAGGTGACGGGGACGTCGAGGCCGACGGCGAGCCGGGCGAGCGTCGACAGACTGCACGAGGTCTGGGCGTTCTCGATCTTCGAGAGCATCGCCTTGGAGATCCCCACCTTCGCGGCCATGTCGCCGACGGACAGGCCGCTGGCCAGCCGCAACGACCGCACCTGGTGGGCGATCGCGCGCTCGAGATCCACACCCGTCGGGGTGCCGCGCGGAACTTCGCGTCCGGAATCGTCGTACAAGACGGGACGATCTGGGCTGGCCATCTCGTCAGCGTAGCGTGTGTCCACCGGTGGTGAACGCCGCAATGCAGACATGGCGGTGCCCTCCACAGATCCGGACGACAGGGATCCGGCCGGGTCCGTGGAGGGCACGAGTGCTGAGTAGGTGGGGATCAGCGCATCTCGCCGGCGCCTTCGTAGGGGTTGAGACTCAGGAGCAGATCACCCTCCTCGAAGCGGGAGAAACGGAAGTCGTCCGGGTTCACGTTCGGAAGGTCGGTCTTCCCGTCGATCAGCAGGTCGGCGACCAGCTTGCCCACCGCGGGGGAGATCTTGAATCCGTGCCCGGAGAATCCCGTCGCCAGGAACAGACCCTCGACCGGTGCCGGACCGATGACGGGGTTGTAGTCCTCGGTGACGTCGTAGGCACCGACGTACGAACTGGTGATCCGCGGGTCCGGCATGTCGGGAAGGCGGTTGCCGAGCTTCATGATGTTCTTCTCGATCGTCGAGTCGTCGGCGCGGTTCACGTACTTGTCGGGATCGATGTACTGCGGCGTTTGATGATCGGAATTGCCCACCAGGAGTTCACCGTTCGGCTCACGGCAGATGTACTGCAGACCCGCCAGATCGGACAGCACGGGCACCTCCGGGGTCGGGACACCCTGGTCGACGAGAACCAACTGCGCGCGCTGCGCCCGGACGTCGATGTCGACGCCGACACCGGCGACGAGTGCCGGCGTCCACGGTCCCGCCGCGACGACGACCTGCTCGGCGTGCACCTCGGACCCGTCGGCGAGAGTGACGCCGTAGACCCGGCCCGCGGCGTTCTGCAGCAACGACACCACCGGGGTGCTCTGTCGGATCTTCACGCCCATCCGACGTGCCGTTGCACCGAACGCCATTCCCGCCATGTAGGCCTCGCCGCGACCGCCGAGCGGTTCGTAGGCGAACAGGGCGAAATCGTCGAGGTTCAGGCCCGGCCACAGTTCGGCCATCTTGTCGTGGGAGATGAGTTCGGTGGCGATGCCCAGGCCCTGCATCATCTCGATGTTCGCCTCGAGCGGCTTGACGTTGTTCTCCGCGACACCGACGACGTAACCGCACCGGCGGAATGCCATGTCGTCGCCGAAGATTTCGGTCGCCCTGGTGAAAATATCGACGCCGTACCAGGACATCGCGGCCAGCGAAGGGGTGCCGTAGTGGCACCGCACGACGCCGCTCGATTTACCGGTCATGCCCGAGCAGAGGGTGTCGCGCTCGAGGACGAGGACGTCGGTTTCGCCGCGGTCGGCGAGGGAGTAGGCGATGGCCAGGCCTTCGAGGCCGCCGCCGACGATCAGAAACTTGGTCGTGTCCGTCACCTGAGGATCCTTTGTTCGGTCGGCCTCCGAATCAGGAGGTCGGTGGGGGAGTCGATGTCAGAGGGAGGAAGTGGGTTCGATGCGGACCAGTAGTCCGGTGGCCGACGAGCCTCGTAGGGTGACGGCCTCGCCGCGGATCAGGACGCAGTCCCCGGGCGCAGCTCGTTCGGTACCGGCCTGCACCGAGCCCGATCGCACGTAGAGGGCCGTGACACCATCTGCGGCGGTGTCGCACACCGTGTCGAGCGCGAAGTACCCGACGGCCGCAGTGGCGCCCCCGCGCTCGGTCATGACATTGAATGCACGGGTGGCGCCTCGGGGGACGCAGTGGGGCGCGTCCTCACCGGCGAACGAGTGTGGACGCCACGGATCCAGCGAACGGGGTCCGTGGCCCGAGTCGAGGTCGGCGCCGTGCTCACCGATGACGGTGAAGATCCGTTCCGTGCCGGGAAAGGCCGAGAACTCGCTGGGCTCGGAGCCCAGCTCGGCCACGCTGATCCGCCACAGTGGACGGCCGGAGGGGCCGTCGGGTCCGGTCGCGACCTCCTCCGTGATCCCGGCGCCGTTGCGCCAGGGCACCCGCCGCCGCTCGCCGGACCGGATCACCTGCGCGGCCACCTAACTGCCCGTCGTCCAGTCCGCCATGATGTCGGCCAGCGCCTGCGCTCCGATGTTGCAATCGTCGGCCTCGGCGAACTCGTGCGGTGAATGCGAGACACCGGTGGGGTTGCGCACGAACAACATTGCGGTGGGAACCTTCTCCGAGAGGATGCCCGCGTCGTGTCCCGCCTGGGTGGGCAGTACCGGGATGTCCCCGAGATGCGACAGCGCGCGGCGCAACCGTTCGCGCGGTCCGGCCGGGAACTCGACGATCGGGGTGATCGATTCGGCGAAGACATCGAGTCCGATCTCGTCCGGCAGGCAGTGCTTGCGGGCCTCGGCCTCGATCTCGGCGACCAGCGTCGTCAGGGTCTCCTCGTCCGCGGCGCGAGCGTCGAGCCAGGCCTTGATCTCGGAGGGGATCGCGTTGGCCCCGTTGGGCAGCACCTCGAGTTTGCCGAAGGTGGCGACCGCACCGGCCGCCGCGGCACACGAGCGGGCGCTGTGCACCGACGAGGCGTAGGCGAGCATCGGGTCGCGGCGGTCCACCAGGCGCGTGGCTCCGGCGTGGTTGGCCTCACCGGTGAAGGTGAACTGCCATCGGCCGTGCGGCCAGATCGACGACGCGACCGCGACCGGTGCATCGACGAGGTCGAGGGCCCGGCCCTGTTCGACGTGAAGTTCGACGTACACCCCGACCCGGTCGACGAGGGTGGGGTCGGTGCCGATGTGTTCGGGCACACGACCGGCGCGGGTCATGGCCTCGGCCAACGTTATTCCGTCACGATCACGCAGGCCGAGCGCACGCTGCGGAGCGAGCGCCCCGGTGGTGAGCTGACTGCCCACGCAAGCCACACCGAAGCGGGCACCCTCCTCGTCGGAGAACGCGGTGATCGCGATCGGCACGGTCGGGACGATGCCGCGCTCCCGGACCAGATCGACCGCGGCGAACGCCGAGACCACGCCGAGTGGTCCGTCGAACGCGCCGCCGTCGGGCACCGAGTCCAGGTGCGAACCGGTGACGAAGGCGTCGGTGGGATCGCCTTCCCAGCCGACGGGGAGCCACCACGCCCACAGGTTCCCGTTCCGGTCCTCTTCGACGTCCATGCCGCGCTCGGCGGCGCAGCCGCGGAACCACTCGCGGAGAGTGAAATCGGCTTTGCTCCAAGCGAATCGGCGATAGCCCCCGGTCGTCGGATGCTTACCGACATCCAGGATCGATGCCCAGAGCGTGTCGAAGGCGGTCATATCTTGTGTCCTCTCGGGAAGTGCGGTGGCAGGCCTGTCGCCACGGTCAGAAGGCGCTGCGGCCGGGGATCCAGTCGGTGCCGGCCAGGGGCACCCGAGCCATCGCGGCGGCCTCCATCGTGACCGCGACGAGGTCCTGCGGTTCGAGATTGTGCAGGTGCGACTTGCCGCACGCCCGGGCGATGGTCTGGGCCTCCATGGTGAGCACCCGCAGGTAGTTCGCGAGGCGGCGGCCACCCTCTACCGGATCGAAGCGGGCCTGCAGGTCGGGATCCTGCGTGGTGATGCCGGCGGGGTCCTTGCCGTCCTGGAAGTCGTCGTAGAAACCGGCCGCGGAGCCCAGCTTCTCGTATTCGGCCTGGTACTTCGGATCGTTGTCGCCGAGGGCGATCAGCGCGGCCGTGCCGATGGCGACGGCATCCGCGCCGAGGGCCATCGCCTTGGCGACGTCGGCGCCGGAGCGGATACCGCCGGAGACGATCAGCTGCACGCCGCCCGGGGTGCGGTGCACACCCATCTCCTGCAAGGCCTGCACCGCCTGGGGGAGCGCGGCCAGGGTCGGGATGCCGACGTGCTCGATGAAGACGTCCTGGGTGGCAGCGGTGCCACCCTGCATCCCGTCGACCACCACGACGTCGGCGCCGGACTTCACGGCGAGCTTGACGTCGTAGTAGGTGCGGGTCGCGCCGACCTTGACGTAGATCGGCTTCTCCCAGCCGGTGATCTCGCGCAGTTCGAGGATTTTGATGGCGAGGTCGTCGGGGCCGGTCCAGTCGGGGTGCCGGCACGCGCTGCGCTGGTCGATGCCCACCGGCAGGGTACGCATCCCCGCGACCCGCTCGGTGATCTTCTGCCCGAGGAGCATGCCGCCGCCACCGGGCTTGGCGCCCTGGCCGAGCACGACCTCGATGGCGTCGGCCTTGCGGAGGTCGTCGGGGTTCATGCCGTATCGCGACGGAAGGTACTGGTAGACGAGGTGCTTGGACTGCCCACGTTCTTCCGGGGTCATGCCGCCGTCGCCGGTGGTGGTGGACGTGCCGACCTCGCTGGCGCCACGCCCGAGGGCCTCCTTCGCGCGACCGGACAGCGCACCGAAGCTCATTCCGGCGATCGTGACCGGGATGTCGAGGTGCAGCGGGTACTTCGCGTTGCGGTCGCCGAGGACGACGTCGGTCTCACACTTCTCGCGGTAGCCCTCGAGTGGGTAACGCGACATGGACGCGCCGAGGAAGAGCAGGTCGTCGAAGTGGGGAACCTTGCGCTTGGCACCCCAGCCGCGGATGTCGTAGATGCCGGTCGCGGCGGCGCGCTGGATCTCGTGGATGACGTTGCGGTCGAAGGTGGCCGACTCACGCAGTCCGGGCTGGAAGGTCATGGAAGTCTCCTCGGGGGTCGAGCGGGCGGAAGAACGTCGGGGGCTCTCAGTAGGCCGAAGCGTTGTCGACGTGGAAGTGGTAGAGCTGCCGGGCCGAGCCGTAGCGGGTGAACTCGGCCGGGTCGGCGTCGAAACCGGCCGTGTCGAGCAGTTCCTGCACCTCGGCGATGTGCTCGGGGAGCATCTCCTTCTTGACGCAGTCCGCACCGAGCGAGGCGACGCTGCCCCGCACGTAGATCCGCACCTCGTACAGTGAATCGCCCAGGGCCTCACCGGCATCGCCGAGGACGACGAGTCGGCCGGCCTGTCCCATGAAGGCGCTCATGTGACCGATATCACCGCCGACGACGATGTCGACGCCCTTCATCGAGATGCCGCAGCGTGCGGCGGCGTTGCCTTCGATGACCAGCAGCCCGCCGTGGGCGGTCGCACCGGCGGACTGCGAGGCGTCGCCGGTGACGCGCACACTGCCCGACATCATGTTCTCCGCGACCCCGACGCCGGCGTTGCCATCGATGGTCACGTGGGCGTGCTGGTTCATCCCGGCTGCGTAGTAGCCGACGTGGCCGTCGATGCGGACGTCGATCGGCCGGTTCAGGCCGCAGGCGAGTGCGTGGGCGCCTTGCGGGTTCACCACCTCGATCGAGGCCGGGGTCTCCATCGCGTGCAGTGCCGCATTGAGTTCGCGGGTAGTGGTCGTCGCCAGGTCGTAGGTGGCGGTCGGGAGCAGGGTGTCGGTGGTCATGATTGCCTCCGGGGATGAGATCGGGACGGCGGAGTCGGGATTCGCGCGGCCGGTCAGCGTCGCCACACGTAGACCCGGTCCGGTTCGGGTTCGAAGATGCGGGCGTCGGCGATGCCGGGAAGTCCTGCCAGGGCGCGGAATTCCGAGGCCATCGCGACGTAGGCGTCGCACTCGGCGACGATCGCGGGCTTGCAGGCGATCGGATCGCGGACCACGGCGAAGGAATCGGAGGTGGACACCAGCAGGGTGTAGAAGCCGTCGAAGCGTTCACCGAGCAGACGCAGTGCCTTCTCGAGATCGGCGCCCTCGGCGAGGTGTTTGGCGACGAAGCGTGCGCCGACCTCGGTGTCGTTCTCGCTGTCGAACACCACGCCCTCGTCCTCGAGTTCGCGCTTGATCGACAGGTGGTTGGAGAACGAGCCGTTGTGCACGAGGCACTGGTCGGGGCCGACGGCGAAGGGGTGCGATCCTGCTGCGGTGACGGCGGATTCGGTGGCCATGCGGGTGTGGCCGACACCCTGCCGGCCGGAGGCGGCGGGCAGGCCGAAGGTCTCGGCGAGATCGCGGGGATCGCCGGTGCCCTTGAGGACGGTCACGTCGTCGCCGAAACCGATGACGGTCGCGGTGGGGGCCAGCGTGCGGACGGTGTCGGCGAGCAGGGTCGCGGGGACGGGGGCGTGCAGCACGGTGGTGGGGGCGAGATCGAGCGCCCCGACGGCCACACCCAGTGCATCGCCGACGGCGGTGGCGAGGTCCGAGGGTGCGTCGAGCACCGAGACCGACGACTCCCCGGCGGGGGAGAAGACCGGGTTGCCGTAGACGGCGACGCCCGCCGAATCCGGTCCGCGGTCCACCATCTGCCCGAGCATCCCGGTCAGCAGGCTGCCCAACCGGGGCTCGAGCGAGGCGTCTCGCAGATGAAGTCCGACGATTCCGCACATGGTCGTCTCTCCTGTTCGATGGGTTTGGAAGAAGTCGGTGGTCAGAAAGCGGTCAGATAGCTGTCGATCTCCCACGGGGTCACGGTGTTGTGCCAGTGGAAGAACTCCTCGCGCTTGAGGGAGGCGAAGTAGTCGGCAACGCCCGCACCGGCTGCGTCGAGTGCGCCGGAGACCACCGGATCGGCCTCGAGGGCGTCCATGGCGTGCAGCAGCGTCATCGGCAGCGTCGCGGTGCCGCCGGTGCCCGGCTCGCCGGGATCGAGGTCGCGTTCGATGCCGTCGAGGCCGGCGGCGACGGTCGCGGCGGTGGCGAGATAGGGGTTGGCCGAGCCGTCCCCGCCGCGCAGTTCGACGCGGTTGGCGTCGGGGACGCGCAGGTAGTGGGTGCGGTCGTTGCCGCCGTAGGTCGCGTAGCGCGGCGACCAGGTGGCGCCGGAGGCGGTGCTGGTGGCGCCGGTGCGCTTGTAGGAGTTGACCGTCGGTGCGATGACACCCTGCAGGGCGCAGGCGTGCTCGAGGATGCCGGCGACGAACGAGTAGGCGGTCTTGGACAGTCCGAGTCCGCAGGAATCGTTCGCGTCGGGGAAGACGGGGGTGTCGCCCTGCCACAGCGACAGGTGCATGTGCATCCCGGAGCCGGTGCGATCGGCGAACGGCTTGGGCATGAAGGTCGCGGTCATGCCGCGCTGCTCGGCGAGCACGGAGATGAGGTAACGCAGGGTGATGACGCGGTCGGCGGTGGTCAGGGCGTCGGCGTACTGGAAGTTCTGCTCGAACTGCCCGTTGCCGTCCTCGTGGTCGTTGGCGTAGTTACCCCATCCGAGGGTGTTCATCGCCGAGGAGATCGACGTCAGGTGCTCGTACATGCGGGTGACGTCGCGGGCGTCGTAGCAGGGCTGGCGGGAGGTGTCGAGGGCGTCGGCGGTGCGCAGGGTTCCGTTCTCGTCGCGCTGGACGAGGAAGTACTCGATCTCGGTGCCCACCTTGACGCTCAGGCCCTTGGCGGCGGCCTGCGCGAGCGCGGTCTTGAGGATCACCCGCGGGGCGTACGGCCAGGGCTTGCCCTCGACGTAGGGGTCGCAGTGGACCAGCGCCAGGCCCTCGCGGACGAAGGGG
Organism: Rhodococcus sp. 852002-51564_SCH6189132-a; assembly: GCF_001665495.1. Classification (NCBI taxonomy): domain Bacteria; kingdom Bacillati; phylum Actinomycetota; class Actinomycetes; order Mycobacteriales; family Nocardiaceae; genus Rhodococcus; species Rhodococcus sp. 852002-51564_SCH6189132-a. The sequence goes on along the minus strand of NZ_LZMJ01000011.1, from coordinate 553 downwards.
ATGGGGGTGAAGGACGAGACGTCGGGGATGGCGACCAGGTCGGGGTCCTTGGGGACCTGGCCCATCGAGCCCGCGGCGTAGCCGGCGAAACCGACACCGTCGGTGGCGAGCTCGTCGACGGATTCGACGGGAACCAGCTTGGCGCAGGGCTTTCCGGACAGGGTGGTGAAGACGGCGAGGATGAAGCGGGTGCCGGTCGCGTGTGCGAGCTCGGCCAGACCGGCGGTGCCGGAGGTCTCGGGGGACCGGCCGTTCGTGGACGGGAGGCGCAGCACGGATGTGTCGGTGGCTTCCAGCGTCATGGGGGCTCCTCGGTTCGACGAAGTTTCACTGTAGGAATCGCTGTCGAATAGAAGGAAACACGGTATCCATGACGGGTGTGTTACGCAACCGTGAGATCGCGGTGACGCTTGGCGTGGAAACCGCCCTGTATGCGAACGACAAACAGCGGCGGGGGGGGGGGGGGGGCGGGGCGCGGCGGGGGGGGGGGGGGGGGGGGGGGGGGGGGGGGGGGGGGGGGGGGGGGGGGGGGGGGGGGGGGGGGGGGGGGGGG
>NZ_LZMJ01000010.1:0-5410 GCF_001665495.1 Rhodococcus sp. 852002-51564_SCH6189132-a | reverse complement strand
TGTGTGCGTGTTCTTTGAGAACTCAACAGTGTGCCGATGAATGTCAGTGCCAAATATTTTTGGTACTCCGCTCCATCATTTTCGATGGGGTGGGTATTTGCTGATCGTCTCATTCTTCCGTCTGGGATGATCAGTGTTTGAGCTAGTTTGAGTTTTTTTGCTAGTGATTTGACTCTTTTGTCTTTGACTGATTGCCCCTTTTGGGGGTGATTGTGAGTCTTCAACGGAGAGTTTGATCCTGGCTCAGGACGAACGCTGGCGGCGTGCTTAACACATGCAAGTCGAACGATGAAGCCCAGCTTGCTGGGTGGATTAGTGGCGAACGGGTGAGTAACACGTGGGTGATCTGCCCTGCACTCTGGGATAAGCCTGGGAAACTGGGTCTAATACCGGATATGACCTCTTGCTGCATGGCGAGGGGTGGAAAGTTTTTCGGTGCAGGATGAGCCCGCGGCCTATCAGCTTGTTGGTGGGGTAATGGCCTACCAAGGCGACGACGGGTAGCCGGCCTGAGAGGGCGACCGGCCACACTGGGACTGAGACACGGCCCAGACTCCTACGGGAGGCAGCAGTGGGGAATATTGCACAATGGGCGCAAGCCTGATGCAGCGACGCCGCGTGAGGGATGACGGCCTTCGGGTTGTAAACCTCTTTCACCCATGACGAAGCGCAAGTGACGGTAGTGGGAGAAGAAGCACCGGCCAACTACGTGCCAGCAGCCGCGGTAATACGTAGGGTGCGAGCGTTGTCCGGAATTACTGGGCGTAAAGAGCTCGTAGGCGGTTTGTCGCGTCGTCTGTGAAATCCCGCAGCTCAACTGCGGGCTTGCAGGCGATACGGGCAGACTCGAGTACTGCAGGGGAGACTGGAATTCCTGGTGTAGCGGTGAAATGCGCAGATATCAGGAGGAACACCGGTGGCGAAGGCGGGTCTCTGGGCAGTAACTGACGCTGAGGAGCGAAAGCGTGGGTAGCGAACAGGATTAGATACCCTGGTAGTCCACGCCGTAAACGGTGGGCGCTAGGTGTGGGTTTCCTTCCACGGGATCCGTGCCGTAGCCAACGCATTAAGCGCCCCGCCTGGGGAGTACGGCCGCAAGGCTAAAACTCAAAGGAATTGACGGGGGCCCGCACAAGCGGCGGAGCATGTGGATTAATTCGATGCAACGCGAAGAACCTTACCTGGGTTTGACATGTACCGGACGACTGCAGAGATGTGGTTTCCCTTGTGGCCGGTAGACAGGTGGTGCATGGCTGTCGTCAGCTCGTGTCGTGAGATGTTGGGTTAAGTCCCGCAACGAGCGCAACCCTTGTCCTGTGTTGCCAGCACGTGATGGTGGGGACTCGCAGGAGACTGCCGGGGTCAACTCGGAGGAAGGTGGGGACGACGTCAAGTCATCATGCCCCTTATGTCCAGGGCTTCACACATGCTACAATGGTCGGTACAGAGGGCTGCGATACCGTGAGGTGGAGCGAATCCCTTAAAGCCGGTCTCAGTTCGGATCGGGGTCTGCAACTCGACCCCGTGAAGTCGGAGTCGCTAGTAATCGCAGATCAGCAACGCTGCGGTGAATACGTTCCCGGGCCTTGTACACACCGCCCGTCACGTCATGAAAGTCGGTAACACCCGAAGCCGGTGGCCTAACCCCTTGTGGGAGGGAGCCGTCGAAGGTGGGATCGGCGATTGGGACGAAGTCGTAACAAGGTAGCCGTACCGGAAGGTGCGGCTGGATCACCTCCTTTCTAAGGAGCATTTCTCCCGGCGAGGGGTCACACAGGTGACTTCCTCACGGGCAGAGACTGTTTCGTTCCCGCAGGTGGAACGGCAGAAGCTCATGGGTGGAACGCTGACAACCATCACCGCGTATGGCGGGGATACAGATCCTCGTCGCGGTGGTTATATCGGTGCACTGTTGGGTCCTGAGAGAACACGCAATGTGTTTGATCAGCGACGATGATCCGCGAAACAAGGAAATCAGTTTTCTTGCGGTAGGGGTTGTTGTGTGTTGTTTGAGAACTGCACAGTGGACGCGAGCATCTTTGTTGTAAGTGTTTATGAGCGTACGGTGGATGCCTTGGCACCAGGAGCCGATGAAGGACGTGGGAGGCTGCGATATGCCTCGGGGAGCTGTCAACCGAGCTGTGATCCGAGGATTTCCGAATGGGGAAACCCAGCACGAGTGATGTCGTGTTACCCGCATCTGAATATATAGGGTGTGTGGAGGGAACGTGGGGAAGTGAAACATCTCAGTACCCACAGGAAGAGAAAACAACATGTGATTCCGTGAGTAGTGGCGAGCGAAAGCGGATGAGGCTAAACCGAGTACATGTGATACCTGGCAGGGGTTGTGTATTCGGGGTTGTGGGGTTCGTTGTGTCGGCGCTGCCATGCCGGCCGACAGTGAGAAATCGTCGTGTTAGTCGAAGTGGTCTGGAACGGCCTGTCGTAGAGGGTGAGAATCCCGTAGACGAAAACACGGTGACTGTCGATTCGAATACCCGAGTAGCACCGGGCCCGTGAAATCCGGTGTGAATCTGTCGGGACCACCCGATAAGCCTGAATACTCCCTGGTGACCGATAGCGGACTAGTACCGTGAGGGAAAGGTGAAAAGTACCCCGGGAGGGGAGTGAAATAGTACCTGAAACCGTGCGCTTACAATCCGTCAGAGCCGATGCACGATTCAGTTCGTGGTGGGTGATGGCGTGCCTTTTGAAGAATGAGCCTGCGAGTTAGTGGCATGTCGCGAGGTTAACCCGTGTGGGGTAGTCGTAGCGAAAGCGAGTCCGAATAGGGCGCATGTAGTGGCATGTTCTAGACCCGAAGCGGAGTGATCTACCCATGGCCAGGGTGAAGCGATGGTAAGACGTCGTGGAGGCCCGAACCCACTTAGGTTGAAAACTGAGGGGATGAGTTGTGGGTAGGGGTGAAAGGCCAATCAAACTCCGTGATAGCTGGTTCTCCCCGAAATGCATTTAGGTGCAGCGTCGCGTGTTTCTCACCGGAGGTAGAGCTACTGGATGGTCTAGGGGGCCCACAAGCTTACCGAAATCAGCCAAACTCCGAATGCCGGTGAGTGAGAGCGCGGCAGTGAGACTGCGGGGGATAAGCTTCGTAGTCGAGAGGGAAACAGCCCAGATCGCCGGCTAAGGCCCCTAAGCGTGTACTAAGTGGAAAAGGATGTGGGATCGCTGAGACAACCAGGAGGTTGGCTTAGAAGCAGCCACCCTTGAAAGAGTGCGTAATAGCTCACTGGTCAAGTGGTTCTGCGCCGACAATGTAGCGGGGCTCAAGTACACCGCCGAAGCCGCGGCACTCACACAACACCCCGGAAGGGTTACGGCTTTTCCGGCAGTGGTGTGGGTGGGTAGGGGAGCGTCGTGCAGCCGTGGAAGCGCCGGAGTGATCCAGGTGTGGAGGCTGCGCGAGTGAGAATGCAGGCATGAGTAGCGAAAGACGAGTGAGAAACTCGTCCGCCGGATGACCAAGGGTTCCTGGGCCAGGTTAATCCGCCCAGGGTGAGTCGGGACCTAAGGCGAGGCCGACAGGCGTAGTCGATGGACAACGGGTTGATATTCCCGTACCCGTGTATCCGCGCCCAATGGCGAATCAGTTGTGCTAACCGTCCAAAAGTTTCCGCTGTTCCTTCGGGAACTGTGGGGATGGCTGCACGGGACCCTGATTGTAGTAGTCAAGCGATGGGGTGACGCAGGAAGGTAGCTGGGCCAGGTGATGGAGTACCTGGTGTAAGCCGGTAGGGCGAATGGTAGGCAAATCCGCCATTCACACAGCCTGAGAGGTGATGCGTACCCGTTGAGGGGAATTCAGTGATCCTATGCTGCCGAGAAAAGCCTCTAGTGAGTTGGTACACGGCCCGTACCCCAAACCGACACAGGTGGTCAGGTAGAGAATACCGAGGCGATCGAGAGAACTGTGGTTAAGGAACTCGGCAAAATGCCCCCGTAACTTCGGGAGAAGGGGGACCACGCCCGGTGACGGCCCTTGCGGTCCGAGCTGGGGGTGGTCGCAGAGACCAGAGAGAAGCGACTGTTTACTAAAAACACAGGTCCGTGCGAAGTCGTAAGACGATGTATACGGACTGACGCCTGCCCGGTGCTGGAAGGTTAAGAGGACCGGTTAGCGGAGCAATCCGCGAAGCTGAGAATTTAAGCCCCAGTAAACGGCGGTGGTAACTATAACCATCCTAAGGTAGCGAAATTCCTTGTCGGGTAAGTTCCGACCTGCACGAATGGCGTAACGACTTCTCTGCTGTCTCGACCACAGACTCGGCGAAATTGCATTACGAGTAAAGATGCTCGTTACGCGCGGCAGGACGAAAAGACCCCGGGACCTTCACTATAGCTTGGTATTGGTGTTCGGTTCGGTTTGTGTAGGATAGGTGGGAGACTGTGAAGCTCATACGCCAGTATGGGTGGAGTCGTTGTTGAAATACCACTCTGATCGTATTGGACCTCTAACCTCGGACCATGATCTGGTTCAGGGACAGTGCCTGGTGGGTAGTTTAACTGGGGCGGTTGCCTCCCAAAATGTAACGGAGGCGCCCAAAGGTTCCCTCAGCCTGGTTGGCAATCAGGTGTCGAGTGCAAGTGCACAAGGGAGCTTGACTGTGAGACTGACAGGTCGAGCAGGGACGAAAGTCGGGACTAGTGATCCGGCACCGGCATGTGGAAGCGGTGTCGCTCAACGGATAAAAGGTACCCCGGGGATAACAGGCTGATCTTCCCCAAGAGTCCATATCGACGGGATGGTTTGGCACCTCGATGTCGGCTCGTCGCATCCTGGGGCTGGAGTAGGTCCCAAGGGTTGGGCTGTTCGCCCATTAAAGCGGCACGCGAGCTGGGTTTAGAACGTCGTGAGACAGTTCGGTCTCTATCCGCCGCGCGCGTTAGAAACTTGAGGAAGGCTGTCCCTAGTACGAGAGGACCGGGACGGACGAACCTCTGGTGTGCCAGTTGTCCCGCCAGGGGCATGGCTGGTTGGCTACGTTCGGAAGGGATAACCGCTGAAAGCATCTAAGCGGGAAGCCTGTTCCAAGATGAGGTTTCTCACCCCCTCGAGGGGGTAAGGCCCCCGGCAGACCACCGGGTTGATAGGCCGGAACTGGAAGCCCAGCAATGGGTGGAGGTGACCGGTACTAATAGGCCGAGGACTTACCACGAAGATGTTACGCGTCCACTGTGCGGTATCTGAAACAACACACACAGATCCGAAAATCCTGCAGCAGCAGGTGATTCGAGGAATCTGCGTGGACTATTGTTTCATAGAGTTACGGCGGTCATAGCGACAGGGAAACGCCCGGTCCCATTCCGAACCCGGAAGCTAAGCCTGTCTGCGCCGATGGTACTGCACTCGACAGGGTGTGGGAGAGTAGGACACCGCCGAACACCCGTT
>NZ_LZMJ01000009.1:0-837 GCF_001665495.1 Rhodococcus sp. 852002-51564_SCH6189132-a | reverse complement strand
CCGGACTCGGATGGGCGATGGCCGGTTTACCGTTGGCCGCGGCGCTGCTGTTCGGCACCGCGATCTGTCCCACCGATCCGGTGCTGGCCTCGAGTGTGGTCACCGGCGATCTTGCAGAACGTGACCTTCCCGCCCGGGACCGACAGCTGCTCTCGCTCGAATCCGCCGCGAACGACGGCCTGGCGCTGCCACTGGTGGTCGCCGCGATCGCGGTCGCCGGCCCACTCAGCGCCGGTGCAGCGGTCACCGAATCACTGTGGCAGGTCCTCGGCGCCCTGGTCGCCGGCGCACTCCTCGGCGCCGTCGGCGGTGCAGCACTGCGACTGGGTGACAAGCACGGCGCCACCGCACACGGCCCGGCCCTGTTATTCACCGTTGTGCTTGCCCTGGGCATCCTCGGCGTGGCCGGTCTGCTGCACGTCGACGGGGTGCTCGCCGTATTCGTCGGCGGCCTGGCCTTCAACGCCGTCGGCACCGGCGCCGAACGGACTTCCGAAGTCGAGATCGACGAGGCCGTCAACAGGTTCGCAGTCCTGCCGTTGTTCTTCCTGCTCGGCGCCGCCCTGCCGTGGCAACAGTGGGCCGAGCTGGGCTGGAAGGCACCCGCCCTGGTGGTCGCTGTCCTGCTTCTGCGGCGGATCCCGGTCGTACTGTTGTTGCGACGGCCACTGCACCTACCGCTGCGCGACGCGGTGTATCTCGGCTGGTTCGGGCCGGTGGGGGTATCCGCATTGTTCTATCTGACGATGGAAGCCGAACGCCTCGGCGTCGACGACGCCGTGCTCGGCGCCGGCACGCTCGTGCTGACCGCAAGCACGGTCGCGTTCGGTCTCACCG
>NZ_LZMJ01000008.1:0-3185 GCF_001665495.1 Rhodococcus sp. 852002-51564_SCH6189132-a | reverse complement strand
CCCCCGCGGGCCCCCCCCCCCCGCGGGGGCGGCCGCGTCGGCTCCCCCCGCCCCCCCCCGCTCCGCCCCCCCCCCGGGCCGTGCCCCGGGCCCCCCCCCGGGGGGGGCCCCCCGCCGGGGGGAACGGGCCGCGTCCAGGGGAGACCTCGACGAGGTCTTCCCACTCGCATCCGTGACGAAGCCGCTCGTGGCGTACGCCGCGCTGGTGGCCGTCGAGGAGGGCGCGATCGAGCTCGACCAGCCCGCGGGCCCCGCGGGGTCGACGGTGCGCCACCTGCTCGCCCACGCCTCCGGTCTGGCGTTCGGTGAGCGCACCGTGCAGACCGAACCCGAACGGAAGCGGATCTACTCGAGTGCGGGCTTCGAAGTGCTTGCCGAACTCGTCGAGACGGAAACCGGTATCGAGTTCCCGGAATACCTCCGGCAAGCGGTCTTCGAGCCGCTCGTCATGCCGTCCTCGTCCCTGCCGGGGCCGGCGGGTCACGGGGCGCAGTCGTCGGTCGCCGATCTCGCGTTGTTCGCGCGCGAGCTGCTCGACCCCGTGCTGGTCTCGCGCGAAACCCTCACCGAGGCGACCAGCGTGCAGTTTCCGGGTCTGAACGGACTCGTGCCCGGCTACGGGATGTTCAAGCCCAACGACTGGGGCCTCGGATTCGAGATCCGCGGTGAGAAGAATCCGCATTGGACCGCCACCGGTAATTCACCGCGTACTTTCGGTCATTTCGGTCAATCGGGCACATTCATTTGGGTAGATCCCGAAATTTCCGTCGCCGCTGTGGTACTTACTGATCGTGCGTTCGGAGACTGGGCCAAACCGCTCTGGCCTGCCCTCGGAGACGCGATCATCACCGAATTCACATGAACCTCTCTGGTTCGCTGGCGAAACACACGCCACACGGGCACACTTGTACGCAGCCTGCATGGAGAAGCCTTGGTCGACGAAGGTCGTTGGGGAAGACGTCCTGGTCGAACCGGAGGTGAATGTATGCGCGCATCCAACCAATTCGCGGATGCCACGGCGGGGGTGATCTATGTCCACTCCTCACCGGCGGCGGTGTGCCCGCACATCGAATGGGCACTGGCCGACATCCTCGACTGCCGGCCCGATCTCTCGTGGACGGGCCAGCCCGCCGCACCGGGGCTGCTGCGCACCTGCGTCGACTGGGTCGGGCCCGTGGGCACGGCCGCGCGACTGGCCGACGTGCTGCGGTCGTGGCCGATGCTCCGCTTCGAGATCACCGAGAATCCCAGCGAGGGCGTCGACGGCGAACGTTTCAGCTACGCCCCCCGACTGGGTCTGTGGCGCGGGTGCACCAGCGCCAACGGCGACATCGTCGTCGGAGAGATGCGTCTGCGCGCCATGCTGTCCTCCGCCGATGTCACGAGCGAACTGCACCGCGCCCTCGGAACGGCATGGGACGAAGAGCTCGAGCCGTACCGCAGCGGCGACGAAGGCGCTCAGGTGACGTGGCTCCGCCGGGACGTCGGCTGACCGCGGTCCGCCGCCCCGGCGACGCGACCGGAACGCACCCCACATCTTCCTGATACGAGAACACCGGCACCGCTCCGAGGAGCGGTGCCGGTGTTCTCGTGCTGTGTCCGGATCAGAGCGGAATATTCTTGTGCCGTCCGCGAACCGCGGGTGCGGCGGCGAGCGCGGCGGCCAGGGTGCTGCGCGTGGTGGCGGGATCGATCATCTCGTCGACCACACCGATGGCCATCGCACGACCGACGCCACCGGCGATCGCCTCGTGTTCGGCGGCGAGACGGTCGTGCAGCGCCTCACGCTCTTCCTCGGGAGCCGCGGCGAGGGCCTTCTTGTGGAGGATGCCCACAGCGGCCTTCGCGCCCATCACGGCCACCTCGGACTCCGGCCACGCGTAGACGGCGGTGGCCCCGAGCGCCCGGGAGTTCATCGCGATGTACGCGCCGCCGTAGATCTTGCGCGTCACCAGCGTGACACGGGGAACCTTCGCCTCGGCGAACGCGTGGAGCAACTTGGCGCCGCGTCGCACGACACCCTCCCACTCCTGGCTCACACCGGGAAGGTAACCGGGAACGTCGACGATGACGACGAGCGGAACACCGAAGGCGTTGCACATCCGCACGAAACGCGCTGACTTCTCGGCGCTCTCGGAGTTGAGGCAGCCGCCGAGGCGCAGCGGGTTGTTGGCGATGACCCCGACCGTGCGGCCGCCGAGACGGCCGAAGCCGGTGACGATGCTGCGGGCCCAGCCGGCCTGCAGTTCCTCGAAGGAGGACTCGCCGTCGACGTTGTCGAGCAACTGGTGGACGATCGGCCGCACGTCGTATGCGCGTCGCGGCGAGGCGGGCATCAGCGCCCGCAGGTCGGTGTCGCCGAGTGTCGCTGCGACGACGTCGAATTCGCCCTGATCGGCCAGCATCGACACCAGGCGGCGGGCCCGGTGCAGGGCGTCGGCCTCGTCGTGCGCGGCGATGTGCGCGACACCGGACTTCTTGGTGTGCGTGTCGGGGCCGCCGAGCGACTCCATGTCGACCTGCTCACCGGTGACGCTGCGGACCACGTCCGGTCCGGTGACGAAGACACGGCCCTCGGGGGCCATGATGACGATGTCGGTCAGGGCCGGGCCGTAGGCGGCACCGCCGGCCGCGAAGCCGAGAACGACGGAGATCTGGGGGATCAGACCGGACGCGCGGACCATGGCCTCGAAGACCAGGCCGACGGCGTGGAGGGCTTCGACGCCCTCGGCCAGACGCGCGCCACCGGAGTGGAAGATGCCGACCACGGGGATCTCGTGGTCGATGGCGTGGTCGATGGCGGAGACGATGTGCTTGCATCCCTCGACGCCCATGGCTCCGCCCATGACGGTGGCATCGGAGCAGTATGCGACGGTGCGGATGCCGTCGACCTCGCCGACGGCGGCGAGGACGCCCGACTTGTCGCGGGTGTGCAGCAGTTCCAGGCTGCCCGGGTCGAACAGTTTCTCGAGACGGGCCAACGGATCTCTCGGGTCCACCGTCGTCTCACGCGGGGTGGCTGGATCCAGGATGGTCATCGGGTGCTCCTCGGGCAGACGCGGTGGTGGTGGGCTGCGGGGGGGGGGGGGGGGGGGGGGGGGGCCCCCCCGCGGGGGGGGGGGGGGGGGGGGGGGGGGGGGGGGGGGGGGGGGGGGGGGGGGGGGGGGGGGGGGGGGGGGGGGGGG
>NZ_LZMJ01000007.1:0-54217 GCF_001665495.1 Rhodococcus sp. 852002-51564_SCH6189132-a | reverse complement strand
CCCCCCCCCCCCCCCCCCCCCCCCCCCCCCCCCCCCCCCCCCCCCCCCCCCCCCAAACCCCCCGCCCCCCCCCCCCCCCCCCCCCCCCCCCCGGCCCGGGGCCCCGGCCGCTGTGGACAACTCCACTGCCTGTGGACAACTCGTGTCCACCTGCACTTTCTGCCTACATGTCGCTGATCGCTTCGAGCGGCGGCGTCTTCGCCGCACGCTGGCCGGGCCACAGCGCCGCGAGGACACCGATGATGCCGGACGCGACGAGCATGCCGACGACCTGCGACCACGGCACCGAGATGATGTCGAGTCCCTGATCGGCGAGGGTGCGTACGAACGCCCAGCCGAACGCGAGACCGAGCACGACACCCACGACCGCGCCGAAGACCGCGATGAGCAGCGACTCCAGGTAGATCGTGCGACGCACCTGGGCGCGTTGCATACCGACGGCGCGGAGCATGCCGATTTCCCGCCGCCGTTCCACCACCGACAGCGCGAGGGTGTTGACGATGCCGAGGATGGCGATGACTACGGCGAGGGCGAGCAGGCCGTAGAGGATCGCGAGGAGCATGTCGATCTGCTGCGCCTGCTGACCCTTGAACTGCTCACGGTCGAGGACCTGCACGATCACGTAGTCCTTGACGGCCTCCTCGATCGACGCGCGCACGGTCTCCGGATCGGCACCGTCGACGGTGTTCATGAGGACGACGAGCGCCGACCGGTTGTTCGGCGGCGTGAACTGCTCGAACAGCTCCTGCGAGACGACCCACGGACCGATCAGCTGGTTGTCGGCGAAGATGCCGGCGACCGTGGTGTCGACGGTGTCGCCGTCGCGACTGGTGAGCGGAACGGTGGAGCCCACTTCCCAGCCGTGGTCGTCCGCCGAGGTCTGCGAGACGAGAATCTCGTTCCCGGTCACCTCGAAGGCTCCCGCGACCATGTCCAGGTCGAGAACGTCCTGGAGGGGCCCGCCCGCTCCGGTGCCGAACTCGAAGTCCTCGTCGATCTTGGCCTGCACGCCGTAGGCGGGCACGACCTCCTCGATGCCGTCCACTCCGCGGACCGCCTCGGCGGCGGGGGCCGGGACACCGAACATCTGCGGCCCGGTGAGCATGAAGTCCGCCTCGACCCCGTTGTCGACGAGCGCGTCGACACTGGCCTTCGCCGACGACCCGAATACCCCGATGACGGAGACGAGCATCAGTCCCAGGGTGAGGGCGAACGCGGTCGCGGCGGTGCGACGCGGATTGCGGGTCGCATTGGTGCGCGCGAGCCGGCCGATCGCCCCGAACGGCCGAGCGAAGACCGCACCGAGCGCGTTCACGACGGGCCGGGACAACGCCGGCGCCGCGAACAGCACCGACAGGATCAGCAGGAAGGCGCCGATACCGACGGTCGCGGCCGCGCCGCCACCGACCTGCTGTGCGCCCACCACGACGAGTGCCGCACCGACGATCGCGCAGAGCACACCGATGATCGTGCGGATGCGCAGCGACTCGACGGTCGCTGTGGATTCCTCGCGCATCGCGGCGACGGGCGGAACGTGGGTCGCGCGCCGCGCCGGGGCGTAGGCGCTGACCATCGTCACGACCACGCCGACGAGCAGCGCGACGATCACGGTGCGCGGGGACAACTGCAGCGGGCCCGACGGCAGTCCGAGATCCGCGGCGTTCAGTGCCGCGCGCAGACCGTAGGCGAGCGCGACGCCCGCGGCGATACCGATGATGCTGCCGATCAGACCGACGACGAAGGCCTCGAGGGTGACCGACCGGCCGACCTGCTTGCGGCTCGCGCCGATCGCGCGGAGCAGGGCGAGTTCGCGTAGTCGCTGGGCGACGATCATCGAGAAGGTGTTGTAGATGATGAACGTGCCGACGAGCAGTGCGATCGCGCCGAACGCGAGCAGGAAGTAGTTGAGGAAGTTCAGGGCCTCGGCGACCTGCGACTTGGTCTCCTCGGTGACCTCGGCTCCGGTCTGCACCTTCAGCTCGGGCAGCGCTGCCGCAATCTCGTCGCGCAGCTGCTCGGGCGAGAGCGAACCGTCGCCTGCGACGTCGAGGAAGCCGATGTGCCGGCCGTCGGTGAACAGCTGGGATGCCTGTTCCTCGGTGAACAACGCACCGATGTAGCCGCCGGTGTCGGTCTCGAGTTCGTAGATGCCGCTGACGGTCACCGGCACCATGCCCTGCGAGATGGTGAGCACGGTCGTGCTGTCGCCGATCGAGAGATCACCGCGTTCGGCCGCGCTCTCGTTGAGCGCGATCTGCCCGCTCTCCGCGGGTGGTCCACCGGCCACGAAGGTCTCCGGTTCGCCGACGAGACGGTCGGGCGGGATGTAGGCGTAACCCTCGGCGGGTGCGCCTCCGGTCTGGATCGCGGCGCCCTCGGAGTCGAGGACGATGATGCCGCCACCGATCGACGGGGACGTGCGCTCGACGCCGGGGAGGGCGACGACCTGGTCGACGGCCTCGATCGGGACACCGCTGGTGCCGTACTGCTCGGTGCTGACGCGGACGTCGACGCCCTGGGCGACGTCGCCGAAGATGCCGTCGAAGGTGCGCTGCAGTGTGTCGGTGAAGACGAACGAACCGGTGATGAAGGCCGTGCCGAGCACCACGGAGAGCACGGTCAGGGCGAGCCGCACCTTGTGTGCGGCGAGGTTGCGCAGGGCAACCCTGCGGATGGGATTCCCACTCATCGCGGTGTCTCCTATTCCGCCACGGGAGCCGCGGAGGCGGGATCGAACTGTTTCATCCGGTCGAGCACTCGTTCGGCCGTCGGTTCGCGCATCTCGTCGACGATGCGTCCGTCGGCGAGGAACACCACGCGGTCGGCGTAGCCGGCGGCGCGCGGGTCGTGGGTGACGATCACGACGGTCTGGTCGAACTCGTCGACGGCCGCCCGCAGGATGGACAGCACCTCACCGGACGAGCGGGAGTCGAGGTTGCCGGTCGGCTCGTCGCCGAAGATGATCTCCGGCCGGCCCGCGAGGGCACGCGCGCACGCGACACGCTGCTGCTGGCCACCGGACAATTCGCCGGGGCGGTGTCCGAGACGGTCGGTGAGACCGAGACGGGTGACGACGGTGTCGAGCCATTCCTGATCGATCTTGCGGCCCGCGATGTCCACCGGCAGGGTGATGTTCTCGAGCGCGGTGAGGGTGGGGACGAGGTTGAACGCCTGGAAGACGAAGCCGATGCGGTCGCGCCGCAGCTGGGTCATCCCCTTGTCGGACAGGGTCGTCAGATCGGTGTCGCCGATGAAGACCGCTCCGGAGGTCGCGCTGTCGAGACCTGCGAGGCAGTGCATGAGGGTCGACTTGCCCGATCCGGAGGGGCCCATGATCGCGGTGAACTCACCGGCGGCGAAATCCGCGGTCACACCGTCGAGGGCGTGTACCGCGGTTTCTCCGGTTCCGTAGATCTTCTTCAGGTCCTGGGCGCGGGCTGCTGGGGCCGAGTGCAGTGGCATGCACCCATCTTCCCGGTGCCGGGACCACCGCACCATCGGGGATGACCCCGATCTTCGATTCGGGGATACGGGTGTATGCCGGGGCGGTGGCTCAGGCCCAGCGTGCCTGACCCCCGTCCAGCGGGATCGTCGCGCCGGTGAGATAGCGTGCGTCGTCGCTCACAATCCACGCCACGGCGCGCCCGATGTCCTCTTCGGGGTCGCCGATGCGGCGGAGCGGGATGGTTTGCACGAACTCGGCGGCCTCCTCCGGGTTCTTCTCCGTCCACCATTTCAGGCCCGGCGAAAGGGCGTGCGGGGCGATGGCATTGACTCGGATGCCGTCGACTCCCCATTCGGATGCCGCGGTGCGGGTCAGCGACCGCAGTGCCTCCTTGGTCGAGGCGTAGCCGCCGTAACCACTCGCGTCCCAGCGCACCGCGGCGGAGGTGACCATGTTGACGATCGACCCGCCACCGCGTTCCTTCATGATCGGGTGGACGAGTTGCATGGCGTGCAGCGCGGCGAGCGGACCCGAGCGGTACGCCTTCTCCAGCACGGCCGGCTTCAGGTCGAGCAGCGGCCCGAGCGGATTGAAGCTCGCGTTGTTGACGAGGATGTCGACACCTCCGAAGGCTCTGACCGTGCGGTCCACCGCGGCGGCGATCGCATCCGGATCGGCGATGTCGCACACGACCGGCTCGGCGGTGCCACCGAAGGCGCGGATCTGCTCGGCGGTGTCGATCAGCTTCGACTCGGTCCGGCCGGCGACCGCGATGGCCACACCTTGGCGGGCCAGCGCGAACGCAACCCCCTGACCGATCCCCTGACCTGCGCCGGTGATCAGCGCGACCCTGCCGTCGAGTTTGCCGCCTTCGAGTGTGCCCATGCGAGGAGTCGAGCAGATTCCGGGCACGTCCGGGTATTGCGGTCCCGGTCGGCGGGACACTGCCCTAACCTGTGGCACATGCGGATAGGTGCGCACGTCCGGCAGGACGACGATCCCATCGGTCAGGGCGAACATCTCGGTGCCGATCTGGTGCAGGTGTTCCTGTCGGACCCGCAGAAATGGACGAAGCCCGGTGAGCATCCGCGCACCGAGGAGATCCTCGCATCGGACGTCGACGTGGTGGTGCACTCGCCGTACGTCATCAACGTAGCGAGCCTGAACAACAGGGTGCGGATGCCGTCGCGCAAGGCCGTCGCCGACCACGCCGAGGCGGCCGCGCGTATCGGTGCGCTCGGGCTGGTGGTCCACGGCGGGCACGTGCGCGCGGGTGAGGACGTCGCCGCCGGGGTGGAGAACTGGCGCAAGCTGTTCGAACGGCAGGAGGACAAGGGCGGGTTCGGGGTGCCGATCCTCGTCGAGAACACGGCGGGCGGCGACTTCGCGATGGCCCGCTACATCGACGCGATCGGATGTCTGTGGGACGCCATCGGCGACTACGGTCCCGGCTTCTGCCTCGACACCTGCCACGCCTGGGCGGGCGGTGAGGATCTCGTCGGTGTCGTCGAACGGGTGCGTGCGGTCACCGGCCGGATCGATCTGGTGCACCTGAACAATTCGCGTGACGAGTTCGATTCGGCCCGCGACCGGCACGCCAATCTCGCCGACGGGCAGATCGATCCGCAGTTGCTCGCGGAGATCGCGGTGCAGGCCGACGCACCGATCGTGCTCGAGACCCCGGCGGAGGGACTCGCCGAGGACATCGCCTTCCTGCGGGAGCACTCGACCTGACGACACACTCCGTTCTACGTTTGCGTCGTGCGCGGACCGATGCACCGTGTCGACGGCGCGCCTCTGTCTCCGACCGAAGCGCACGCCCCCGAAGCTGCGGTCACATGCCGGGCAGGTCGCCGGTCAGATAGCGCTGCACAGTGGGGGCGACGATCTCGACGAGCTGCTCCGACGACATCGACGCGAGCGGTTCGAGTCCGATGATGTAGCGCACCAGCATGATCCCGGTCATCTGGGTGGCCACCAGTTCGGCCCGCAGCCGGCCGGTGCCGACGGGTCGGTCGATACGCTCGAACAGCGGTGCGAGCGCGACTTCCAGCAGGAACGAGCGGATCAGACCGCTGTCGCCCCCGGCGATCTGCGCACGGAACATCGCCACGGCCGCGTCGCGGTGCGGGGAGTCCCACACACCGAGAAGGGCGGTCGTGAGGGCACGGCCGAGATCCTCGGGTTCGGCCGCGTAGACGGGGGCGAGGACGTCGCGCGGATCGACCGGCAGCGCGATGGACGCGGTGAACAGCTGCAGCTTGGTGCCGAAGTAGTGGTGCACGAGCGCCGGGTCCACCCCTGCACGGGCCGCTACCGCACGCACCGTCGTCTTGTCGAAACCGTTGGCGGCAAACAGTTCCCGGGCGCTCGCGAGGATGTCGCCGCGCGCGCCCGAGTTCCCGGGACGGCGGCCGGGGCGCCGCGTCCCGGCCTCGCTCGTCACGGGGTGCGACGGCGCAGCGTCGCCGCACCGAGTGTGAGGGCCGCGGCGGCGAACGCCGCGACGACGATCAGATCCCGCACCATGACGGCGGTGACCCCCGGATTCACGGTGATCTCCTGCAGCGCCTCCACCGCGTAGCTCAACGGCAGTGCGTTGCTGATCCAGCGCAGCCAGTCGGGCAGATCGTCCCGGGCGACGAGCAACCCGCACAGCAGGAACTGCGGGATGACGATCACCGGCATGAACTGCACGGCCTGGAACTCGGTGCGGGCGAAGGCGCTGCACAGCAGCCCCAGGGAGACCCCGAGGACGGCGACGAGAACCGCGACGACCAGCACCCACAGCACGGATCCGGCGCTGGTGACGTCGAGCAGCCAGAAGGCCACCACGCATGCGAGACCGGCTTGGACGGCCGCCGCGAGCGAGAAGGCGCTGCCGTAACCGGCGAGCAGGTCGAGTTTCGTCAGCGGTGTGGTGAGAAGCCGTTCGAGGGTGCCCGAACTGCGTTCGCGTTGCATCGCGATGGAGGTGACCAGGAACATCACGACGAACGGGAGGATCCCGAGCATCGTGACGGCGATCCGGTCGAACAGCGAGACTCCGCCCGGGCCGGTGGGCGCGTTCTGGTACATGAAGTACAGCAGCGTCATCAACAGGCTCGGGACGAGCACGATCATCGCGACGGTGCGATGGTCGGCTCGCAACTGACGCAGGATGCGGGTGGTCGTGGTGGCATAGATGACGGCGCTCACGGTCGTGCTCCCGTCCGGTTCCGGATGAGTCGGAGAAAGGCGTTCTCGAGGCCCGTTTCCCCTGTCTGTTCGCGCAGCTCGGCCGGGGTCAGCTGGGCCACCAGCCGGCCTTCGCGCAGGAGGACGAGCTCGTCGCAGTGGCCGGCCTCGTCCATGACGTGGCTCGACACGAGCAGGGTGGTGCCGCGGTCGGCGAGTGCGCGGAAGTGTTCCCACAGTTCGGCGCGCAGCAGTGGATCGAGTCCGACGGTGGGTTCGTCGAGCACGAGCAGTTCGGGATCGCCCACCAGCGCACACGCGAGCGACACCCGGCCCATTTGACCGCCGGAGAGGGCCGCCGTCCGGTTGCCGGCGTGGTCGGTGAGCCCGACCGCCGCGAGGGTGTCGGCGACCGCGGCGCCCTTCCGCCCGTAGAGGGAGGCGAAATAGGAGACGTTCTCGGTGACGGTCAGGTCGGGGTAGACGCTCGGCGACTGGGTGACGTAACCGATGCGGCGGCGCAGTTCGGCGCTGCCCGCGCGCAGGCCCAGCACCGTGACCGTGCCGGATTCGACGATCTGGGTGCCGACGATCGTGCGCATCAGGGTGGTCTTCCCGCAGCCCGAGGGGCCGAGCAGTCCGGTGATCGCCCCGCGCGGGACGCGCACGCTCACGTCCTCGAGAGCTCGATGGGTGCCACGCCGAACGTGCAGATCGCGGATGTCGACAGCGTCGGAGATGTGGTCGATGGCCATGATCCACTCAATTCATCGAGTGTTGAAATCATCCTCGGATGAATTGTGCGCCTCACGTCTCGATCCGGTCAACCCCCGCGAGCGTCGCCAGTGGCCGACGGGAGCTCCGACGTACCATGAGTCCCATGAAGCACACGCGTCTCGCCCTGGCCGTCACCGCAACAGCACTGGTCCTGGCGGGATGCTCCGCCGGTGCCGACGAGCCCGCACCCTCCCCCGCCGTCTCGGTCGACACGCCGACGTCCTCGGCTCCCGAGACCACCACCTCCGACGAGGTCCCGCGCGACGCGCGCGAGAAGGTCTCCCCGGCCGGCGAGGGCGCAAAACTCACGGTCGTCGACATCCGCACCGGACGTCACGAGGGCTTCGACCGCGTGGTCTACGAACTCGGCGGCGAGGGCACACCGGGGTGGCGGGTCGGCTACGTCGACGAGGCACTCCAGCAGGGCAGCGGCAACGAGGTCCCCGTCGCCGGCGACGCCGTGCTGCAGGTGCTCATCGACGGCTCGGCCTATCCGTTCGACAGCGGTGTCGAGCCGTACGACGGCCCGGATCCCGTGCTCGCCGATGCCGGCGGATCCGTGGTGGAGGTCAGCGGGTCCGGTGTCTTCGAAGGTGTCACCCAGTCGTTCATCGGCGTCGCCGCGCACGGCACGCCGTTCTCGGTGTACTCCCTCACCGGACCGACCCGCGTGGTGATCGACGTGGCTCGCTGACGCCTCGTTCTGTCGTGGTGCGAGCCTAGGCTTGACCTCGAGCGCACTCGAGGTCCTAGCCTCGGCTGCGACCCGAGGAGGCCGACACCATGAGCATGGAAGTCACCGCGTGGAACGCGATGTACAACGCGATGCACGCCGAGAGCGACCGCAGGCCGTTCTCCCGAGCGAGCCTGCGGCGGATCGCCGAGTTCGCCCGGCCGCACCGCCGTAACATCACCTTCTATCTCGTCCTGAGCGTGACCATCGCGGCGCTCGGCGTCGCGACACCGGTACTCGCGGGGCGGGTGATCGACGCGATCGTCGACGGCGCTGCGGTCTCGGTCGTGGTGCTGCTCGCGGTGATCATCGCCGCGATCGCACTGATCGAGGCCGGCCTCGGGATCGCGAACCGCTGGTTGTCGGCGAGCATCGGCGAGGATCTCATCCTCGATCTGCGCACCACGGTCTTCGACCACGTGCAGCGCATGCCGGTCGCCTTCTTCACGAGAACCCGTACGGGCGCGCTCGTCTCGCGCCTGAACAACGACGTCATCGGTGCGCAGCGTGCCTTCAGCGACACCCTGTCCGGCGTGGTCGGCAACATCGTCACCCTCGCGATCACCCTGGTGGTGATGATCGGGATATCCTGGCAGATCACCCTTCTCGCACTGCTGCTGCTCCCGATCTTCGTGATTCCCGCCCGGCACATGGGCGCCCGGCTCGCGCAGCTCAGCCGGGAGGCCGCCAACCACAACTCGGTGATGAACACGCAGATGACCGAACGGTTCTCGGCTCCAGGCGCCACCCTGGTCAAGCTGTTCGGCCGTCCGGCACAGGAGTCGAGGGAGTTCGCCGTCCGGGCGAAACGGGTCCGCGACATCGGGGTGCGCACCGCGATGCTGCAGAGCGTGTTCGTCACCGCTCTGACACTCGTGTCCGCGCTCGCGCTCGCACTCGTCTACGGCCTCGGCGGTTTCTATGCCCTGCGCGACCAGCTCGATCCCGGTTCGGTGGTCGCGATGGCGATGCTCCTCACGCGCCTGTACTCGCCGCTGACGGCGCTGGCCAGCGCCCGCATGGACGTCATGAGTGCGATGGTGAGCTTCGAGCGGGTCTTCGAGATCCTCGATCTGAAGCCGCTGATCGAGCAGTCGCCCGACGCCCGGCCGGTGCCCGACGGTCCGGTCTCGGTGGAACTCCGGGATGTCACCTTCGCGTATCCGTCCGCCGACAAGGTCTCGCTCGCCTCCCTCGAGGAGGTCGCGGTGCTCGATTCGCGGGGCGGCGAAGAGGTGCTGCGCGACGTGTCGTTCCGCGTGGAACCGGGCCGGATGGTCGCACTGGTCGGATCGTCCGGCGCGGGCAAATCGACCATCGCACAACTGATCCCGCGATTGTACGATGTCGATTCCGGCGCCGTGCTGCTCGGCGGAGCGGACGTCCGCGAACTGACCGCCGACTCGATCCGCGCGACGGTCGGGCTGGTCACCCAGGACGGTCACCTGTTCCACGACACGGTCCGCAACAACCTGCTGCTCGCCCGCCCCGAAGCCGGCGAGGACGAACTGTGGGACGCCCTACGTCGCGCACGCCTCGAGCCCCTGATCGCGTCGTTGCCGAACGGACTCGACACGGTCGTCGGCGAACGCGGCTACCGGCTCTCGGGTGGTGAGCGTCAGCGGCTGACGATCGCGCGACTGCTGCTCGCCCATCCGCGGGTGGTGATCCTGGACGAGGCCACCGCCCATCTCGATTCGACCTCGGAGGCCGCTGTGCAGGAGGCGTTGACCGAGGCGCTCGAGGGTCGCACGTCGGTGGTCATCGCGCACCGCCTGTCGACCATCCGCGCCGCCGACGAGATCCTGGTCGTCGAGGCCGGGCGCATCGTCGAACGCGGCAACCACGACGATCTCCTGGCGGCGGGCGGCCGCTACGCGGAGCTGTACCGCACGCAGTTCGCCGATTCGGGACCGAAGGTATCGGTGGGAGCCCCCATACTCGACGCATGAGCGCCGGGACGTCGACGGTGCCACCGCCGACGTCCCGGCCGAGTGGATCGGCCGGCGGTCTCAGTCGCGGTATCCGCCGCGACCACCACGATCGTTGCGGTCGCTGCGGTGCGTGAAGTCGCCGGAGCGGCCGCCACGGCTGTCGCCGTACTCGCGCTTGCCGCCACGATCGCGCTTGCCGTGATCGCGACGGTCTCCCCCGCGTCGATCGTCGCCGCGACGGTCGTCGCGTCCGCGATACGAGCTGGGACGTCCGGACGGTGCGCCGGAGTCGGGCTGCAGCTGGATGAGCACGCCCGAGATTCGGGTGGAGCGCAGCGCGTCGAGGGTCTGCGGCGACAGATCCTTCGGCAGCTCGACGAGGCTGTGATCGGCACGGATGCTGATGTGCCCGAAATCGCCGCGGCGCAGTCCGCCCTCGTTGGCGATGGCACCGACGATCGCACCGGGCTGCACGCGGTGACGCTTGCCTACGGCGATGCGGTAGGTGGTCATCTCCTGGCCGTCGCGACCGACCTTCGGCCCGTCGTCGAAGCGACGCGGCGGACGCTCGCGCGGTTCGCGCTCGCGGCGCGGCGGTGCGACCGGCTCGGGTTCGGCCTCCATGAGGAACGACTCGCCGTCGCGAGACAGCACCGCCAGCGCGGCCGCGATGTCGGCGAGCGGCACGTCGTGCTCACGCTCGTAGTCCTCGATGAAGGTGCGGAACAGCTGCAGGTGATCGGAGGCGAGCGCCTCGGTGATCGAGTCGTTGAACTTCGATACGCGCTGGGCGTTGACGTCCTCGACGGTGGGCAGCTGCATCTCGGCGAGCGGCTGGCGGGTGGCCCGCTCGATCGCCTTGAGCAGGTGACGCTCGCGCGGAGCGACGAACAGCAGCGCGTCGCCGGTGCGGCCGGCGCGGCCTGTGCGGCCGATGCGGTGCACGTACGACTCGGTGTCGTGAGGGATGTCGTAGTTGACGACGTGGCTGATGCGCTCGACGTCGAGACCACGCGCGGCGACGTCGGTGGCGACGAGGATGTCGAGCGTGCCGTTCTTGAGCTGGTTGATCGTGCGCTCGCGCTGGGCCTGCACGATGTCGCCGTTGATGGCGGCGGCGGAGAAACCGCGGGCGCGCAGGCGCTCGGCCAGGTCCTCGGTGGCCTGCTTCGTGCGCACGAAGATGATCATGGCCTCGAAGGTCTCGACCTCGAGGATTCGGGTCAGCGCGTCGAGCTTGCGCTGATGGGAGACGAGAACCCAGCGCTGGGAGATGTTCGCCGACGTCGTCGTCTTCGACTTGACGGTGATCTCCTGCGGATCCTTCAGGTACTGCTTCGACAGCCGGCGGATCGCGCCCGGCATGGTCGCGGAGAACAGCGCGACCTGCTTGGTGTCGGGGGTGTCGGCGAGGATGCGCTCGACGTCCTCCTGGAAGCCCATGGTGAGCATCTCGTCGGCCTCGTCGAGGACGAGGAACTCGAGTTCGGAGATGTCGAGGGTGCCCTTGGCGAGGTGATCGATCACACGTCCGGGGGTGCCGACGATGACCTGGGCGCCGCGGCGGAGGCCGGACAGCTGTACACCGTATGCCTGACCGCCGTAGATGGGCAGGACGGACAGGCCCGGGATATGGACGGAATACTTACCGAAAGCCTCCGCGACCTGCAGCGCGAGCTCGCGGGTGGGCGCCAGCACCAGCGCCTGGGGCCGCTTCACGGAGGTGTCGATACGCGAGAGGATCGGCACCGCGAAGGCGGCGGTCTTGCCGGTGCCGGTCTGAGCGAGACCGACGACGTCCCGTCCCTCCAGCAGCGGTGGGATGGTCGCCGCCTGGATCGGCGACGGGGACTCGTAACCCACATCCGAAAGAGCTTGCAGCACACGTGCATCGATGTCGAGATCGGCAAACGTGAGAGCTGCGGTCTCCTGGTCGGGGGCGTCTTGAATATCACTCATTTGACCAGCAGTTTATCGGATGAACTCACCTCTTCGCGCCCGGACCCGGCCGCGACCTGGGCTCGAGCGCGCGAACAATGACTCACCCCACCCCGTCGCCGGCACCCGGGGCGCGTCACACTGGGCAGGTTCACCGTCCTCGACCGAAGGATTCCACAGTGACGGCTTCCCCCTCCGCGCACGCGTCCGCGACACCCCCGTCCGTCGCCGATTCGGGTATTCCGACGCACTGGTACAACATCGTCGGCGACCTCGCGGTGGCCCCGCCGCCGCACCTGCACCCCGGCACCCGCGAACCGATCACCGCCGACGATCTCGCACCTCTGTTCGCCTCGGGACTGATCGAGCAGGAACTGTCGACCGAGACCGACATCGAGATCCCGGAGGCCGTGCGCGAGGTCTACGCCGGTTACCGCTCCACGCCCCTTTTCCGCGCCCGCTCGTTCGAGAAGGCACTCGGCACCCCGGCCCGCATCTACGTCAAGTACGAGGGCGTGAGCCCGGTGGGCAGCCACAAGGTGAACTCGGCGGTCGCACAGGCCTACTACAACTCGCTCGACGGCGTCACCCGGCTCACGACGGAGACCGGTGCCGGACAGTGGGGTTCGGCCCTGTCGTTCGCGTGCGCGAAGTTCGGTATCGATCTCGAGGTGTGGCAGGTCCGCGCCTCCTACGACTCGAAGCCCTACCGCCGCTTCCTCATCGAGACCTACGGCGGCACAGTACATCCCAGCCCGTCCGACCTGACGGAGGCCGGTCGCGCCGTCCTTGCCGAGCACCCGGACACACCCGGCTCGCTCGGCATTGCGGTCTCGGAGGCCGTGGAGGTCGCAGTGAAGGACGCCGCCGCCCGCTACACCCTCGGCAGCGTGCTCAACCACGTGGTGCTGCACCAGACCGTCATCGGCCTCGAGGCCGTGGAGCAACTGCGGGCCGCGGGTGAGGACCAGGCCGACGTCGTCTTCGGTTGCGCGGGCGGCGGTTCGAACCTCGCCGGCCTGTCGTTCCCGTTCCTGCGCGAGGTCATCCACGAGCGGGCGACCACGCGTGTCGTCGCCGTCGAGCCCGCGGCGTGCCCGTCGATCACCCGCGGCGAGTACCGCTACGACCACGGTGACATCGCGGGTCTGACCCCGCTGCTGAAGATGCACACCCTCGGCCAGGACTTCATCCCGGATCCGATCCACGCCGGCGGGCTGCGATATCACGGCATGGCGCCGTTGCTCAGCCACACCGTCGAGCTCGGCTACGTGCAGGGACAGTCCGTGGCACAGACCGATGCCTTCTCCGCGGCGGTGCTCTTCGCCCGGAACGAGGGCATCGTGCCGGCGCCGGAGTCGTCGCACGCGATCGCCGCGGCCGCGGAGTACGCGCGGGGCCTCACCGAACCCGAGGTCATCGTGATCGGCCTGTCCGGCCACGGCCAGCTCGATCTGCCCGCCTACCACTCGTACCTGTCGGGCGAGCTCGACCGAGATCCCCTCGGTCCGTCCGGGCGGTGAATGCTCGCCCGCCCGGGCGGACCGTCCCATACTGGAGGTGTGGGGTACGCCACGCGCGAGGAGGCAGGCCGGCGACTCGCTCGGTCGGCCGGGCACCTGCGCGACGCCGACCCGGTGGTCCTCGCACTACCTCGCGGCGGCATTCCCGTCGCCCGTGAACTCGCCGCAGCCCTCGATGCGCCCCTGGACGTCCTCGTGGTGCGCAAACTGGGCGTGCCCTGGCATCCCGAACTCGCGATGGGCGCGATCGCCGAAGGACCGGGTCCCGGAACCGCCGGGGAATCGACCACGCAGGACGCCGTCTTCCGGGTCCTCAACGACGACGTGATCCGGCGCGGGCGGATCGCCCCCGAATCCGTGGCGGCCGTCGAGCGACGCGAGCTGGCCGAACTGGCTCGACGTGCCGATTGCCTGCGTGCCGGCCGCACCCGGGTGCCGCTGGAGGGCCGCACGGCGATCGTCGTCGACGACGGCATCGCCACAGGTGCGACGGCCGCGGTGGCATGCCTCGCCGCGCGCGCCTCCGGAGCGACCCGGGTCGTCCTCGCGGTGCCGGTGGCCTCCCCCGACGCACTGCGCCGGGCCGGCCGGACGGCCGACGAGGTGATCTGCCCGTGGACGCCGGTGGACACCGACAGCGTCGGCGCCGCCTACGACGACTTCCATCAGCTCGGCGACGACGAAGCGATTCTCCTTCTCCGAAATACTGGTACTTCCGGTACCGGGAAATCCGACGAGACGATCCGATAGTGGCAATCCTCGTTACCGGCGGGTAGCATTGTTACCTGGATCACTGCCTATCGGACTGTAAAAAGGGGGCAAAGCGGTCCGAGGGTAATGCATTTCCCAACGGCGTGTGATGCAATGCACACCGACAGCACCTAACGATGGAGGGGTCACAGTGAGTGAGATTGCCGTACCACAGTCGTTCTCGATTCCCGAGAACACGTCGATGGCCGACAGCGTCTTCCGGCACGAGAAGGAGTCGCCGGAGTTCGTGCCGTTCGAGCGACTGGTCGACGGCAAGTGGGTTCCCGTCACCGCCCGCCAGTTCGCATCCGAGGTGCGCGCCGTGGCGAAGGGCCTGATCGCGTCGGGTATCGAGCTCGGCGACCGCGTCGCGGTCCTGTCGGCGACGCGCTACGAATGGGTCCTGCTCGACTACGCCATCTGGGCCGCGGGCGGTGCCACCGTGGCGATCTACGAGACGTCGTCGGCCGACCAGGCCCAGTGGATCCTCGAGGACTCCGGGACCAAGCTGCTCATCGTCGAGAACTCCGGTCACGTCGACACCGTCCGCGAGGTCGCCGAGAACGCCCCGACCGTGCGCGAGATCCTGCAGATCGAGCCGGCGCCGGGCGGCAAGAGCGCGGTCGACGAGCTCATCGCACGCGGCGCAGCGGTCACCGACGAGCAGGTCGAGGAACGGCGCAACTCGGTCACGGCCGAATCCGCGGCGACCCTCATCTACACCTCCGGCACCACGGGCCGGCCGAAGGGCGTCCAGCTCAAGCACCGCCACTTCGCCTCGGAGTCCGCAGCCTGCGGCCTGGCCCTGCCCGACTCGATGCACGAGGGCCAGCGCACCCTGTTGTTCATCCCGATGGCACACGTCTTCGCGCGCCTGATCTCGTTCGCGGCATTCGACAGCAAGGTCACCGTCGGTCATACCTCCGACCTGACGACGCTGCTCGACCAGTTCGCGGTCTTCAAGCCGAACTTCATCCTCTCGGTGCCCCGCGTGTTCGAGAAGGTCTACAACTCGGCGAAGCAGAAGGCCTACGACGGCGGCAAGGGCAAGATCTTCGAGAAGGCCTCGGAGGTCGCGATCGAGTACAGCAAGGCCCTCGAGAACGGCGGCCCCGGCCTCGGCCTGAAGATCCAGCACTTCGTCTTCGACAAGCTGGTCTACGGCAAGCTCAAGGCCGCGCTCGGCGGCAACGTCACCCGGGCCGTCTCGGGCGGCGCCGCACTCGGCGCACGTCTCGGCCACTTCTTCCGCGGTGTCGGCGTCACCATCTACGAGGGTTACGGCCTGACGGAGACCACCGGCGGCATCATCATGAACACCCCGGCCGCCCAGAAGATCGGCACCGTCGGCACGCCGTTCAACGGCTGCGCCGCGAAGATCGCCGAGGACGGCGAGCTCCTCCTCAGGGGCCCCCAGGTGTTCGACGGCTACTGGCAGAACGACAAGGCCACCGACGAAGCCATCCGCGACGGCTGGTTCCACACCGGCGACATCGGTGCGATCGACGAGGACGGCTTCATCTCGATCACCGGCCGCAAGAAGGAACTCATCGTCACCGCGGGCGGCAAGAACGTCGCCCCGGCCGTCCTCGAGGATTCGCTGCGCGCCCACCCGCTGATCAGCCAGGTCATCGTGGTCGGTGATTCCAAGCCATTCGTCGGCGCGCTGATCACCCTCGATCCGGAGGCGCTGCCGGGCTGGCTCGAGCGACACGGTCTGCCGGCGGAAACCACGGTCGCCGATCTGATCAAGAACCCCGACCTGATCGCCGAGATCGACGAGGCGGTTGCCGAGACCAACAAGAAGGTCTCGAAGGCCGAGGCGATCCGCAAGTACCGCCTCCTCGAGACCGATTTCAGCGTCGAGAGCGGCGAGCTGACCCCGACGCTCAAGCTCAAGAGGAACATCATCCACGACAAGCACGGCGCCGAGATCGCAGCGATCTACAACTGAGGTTCCACACCGTCGACCGGGCCCCTCGTCACCGCGTGGGGCCCGGTCGTTTCTCGGGGAATCTGGGAATCCGGTCGGCCACGTCGCCCACGAACGCGGCAATATCCGAAGTCACCCTGCGATGTACGGGTTCGTGCAACAGGTCGTGCCCGGCATCGGAATACTCGCACCACTGTGCCCCGGGCAGCGACGACGCCCACTCGCGTACCGGGTCGATGGGGGCCAGCCGGTCGTCGACGCCGTGGACCAGCAGGACCGGCAGGTCGCTCGCGCCGAGCGCTTCGGCCGTCTCCGGCAGGGCCGCGGTGCGCGGTGTACCGCACAGCACGACGCCCGCGAGGCGGCTACCACCGGAGGGATCGGCATCCAGCGCCGTCAGGACCGTCGCCGCCCCCAGCGAATGGCCCATCACCACCAGCGGCAGACCGGACTCGGCGGCGAGGCCGGTGAGCACGCCGAAGTCCTCGGCGTGGAACTCGACGTTGCCCGGTGAGCCGGGTTCTCCTTCGGAGAGCCCGTGTCCGGCGAGGTCGAGTCCCCACCACGCGATGCCGTGGGCGGCGAGGCCGGAGGCGAAACGGTGGTAGTGCCCGGTGTGCTGCCCGAAACCGTGCGCGAACACCACACCGGCTCTCGCGTCGTCGACGGTCCGGCACCGCCAGTGGACCCGGCCGACCGACCCGGAGAAGAACGTCAACGGCATGGCCTCATTGTGGCCGGAGCCGGAAGGTCACCAGCAGCCGCCCTCACCGCGATAGGTGGGAACCTCGGTGCGTCCGTTCTCGTCGACGAGGTACACCCGGTCGAACCTCTCGCACAGTTCGCCGGCCTTCGCGTGGCGGAACCACACCCGTCCCCCGACGGGGATCGACGCGGCAGCGCGACCGCGCACCGGGGTCTGCACCTCGCCGGCACCTTCAGTCCCCAGCAACTTCAATCCCGCAGGACGGACCGGGCGCGGCACCCGCGAGGCGCCGGTCGGGCCGGACGCGATGTACCCGCCGCCGAACAACGTCGTGACCGACGGTGACGGTTTGCGTACGGCAGGCAGCGCGAAGAACATCGACGGGTTCGGGGTGAACGCCCGGTAGCCGTCGAACAGGGTGGGCACGTACAGCCCCGATCCCGCGGTGGCCTCGGTGACGACACGATCGGCGGTGGTCACCTCGAGCGAGCCGGTTCCGCCACCGTTGACCAGTTCGAGGTCACCCACGACCGCACGCACGGCCTCCACCACGGCGCGGCGGCGCGAGGAGAGATCCCGCGCCGACAGTCCCTTGACGAGCCGTACCGGCAGCGACGAGTCGGGCAGGCCCGCGATCTGGGCCTCGTAGAACATCACTCCGACGACGTCGAATCCGGCGGCGTCGGCGCGACGGGCCAGGCTGGAGGCTGCCTCCGGGTCGCGCAGCGGAGAACGGCGCACACCGAGATGGAGCGGACCCACCCGCAACGACGCATCGATGTCCAGGCAGACCTTCGTCCGGAAAGTGTTCTTCCCCAAAGCCGTACGGATGATGTCGAGGTGCTCGGCCGAATCGACCATGAGCGTGATCGCCTGCACCGCGTCCGGCGACACCGCGAGTTTCCCGAGCGCCGCCCGGTCGACCGTGGGGTAGCCCATCAGGATGTCGCGCGCTCCGTGCTCGACGAGCCACAGCGCCTCCCGTAGCGAGTACGCCATGATGCCGCGAAACCCGCCGCGGGTGGCCAGTTCCGGGCCGAGGACCTCGGCGAGGACGGCACGACAGCGCACCGATTTGCTCGCGACCCGCACGGGCACACCGTTCGCGCGGCGGATCAGGTCGTCGGCGTTGCGCCGCAGGGTGGGCAGATCGACCGCGGCGAACGGCGGGTCGAGGTCGGCCGTCGCCGCGTGCACCCGGTCGAGGGCGTCGTCGTGAACGGAAGCAGCACGGAGCACGGGCGATCCTTTCGAAAAGGTCGGGTCGGGTCAGGAACGTTCTACGGCACGGGTCGCGATGATGTCGGCGACGACTCCCAGTTCGGCCGTGGCCGCCTCGCCGTCGCGATCGACGAGCCACCGGAGCACGACGCCGTCGAGCACGGACAACGACAGTCGTGCGAGCGTCGAAGTGGGCAGCGACCATTCGACGCCGCACCGCTCGGCGCAGGTGTCGAGGAACAACTGGGCCTGCTTGTCCATCAGGCGGTACTGCTCCACGGCGATGTCGCCGCCGGCGGGACTGCCATCGGTGCGCTGCCGGAGCGAGTAGGCGGTGATCTCGTAGGTGAGGGTCTGCAGCCCCGGCGTGGATTCGATCGTCGACCACATGGAGCGAAGGCCGGTGTGGAGCATCGAGCGGAGACAGTCGACTCCGCCGGTCTGCTGCGCGTCCTCGGGCACATCGAAGGCCGCGTGCATGGCTCCGGCGAGTTCGCCGACGACGGCGTTCGCCATGGCGACGACGAGGGCTTCCTTGCTGTCGAAACAGTAGTGGACAACGCCCAGTGACACTCCGGCCTTCTCGGCGACGGCGCGGACCGTGACGGCTCCGACTCCCCCGCCCTCCGCCAGTTCCAGTGCTGCTGCCACGAGTTGGGCGCGGCGCTCGTCAGCAGGCAACCGATTCGGCATGACCCTGATGGTAGAGGTCGGGAAAGGTTCACGAGCAGGTGTTGACTTGGACGCTTGTCCAGGTCGAAGATGAGGCATGGCCACCTGGCACAATTGGGCTCGCACCGAGAGTGCGGCACCTCGCCGTTTCGAGACCCCCGGCAGCACCGACGACCTCGCGCGCGTCGTCGTCCGCGCCTCCGAGCAGGGCGAACATGTCAAGGCCGTGGGCGCCGGGCACTCGTTCACCGGCGCGGCCGTCACCGACGGCACGCTCATCTCACTCGACCGGATGTCCGGTCTCGTCGCGGTGGAACCGTCGGCCACCGGCGCGCGCGTCACCGTGCGGGCGGGGACGCGACTGCGCGGCCTGGGCGACCTGCTGTGGGCACAGGGCCTCGCCGTACCGAATCTCGGCGACATCGACGTGCAGTCCGTCGCCGGCGCGATCTCGACCGGCACCCACGGCACCGGCGCGACCTTCCGCGGACTGGCAGCAGCCGTGTGCGGCGCGACGATCGTGCTCGCCGACGGCCGGATCGTCGACTGCTCCCCCGAGCACGAGCCCGACCTGTTCGAGGCCGCCCGGCTCGGCCTCGGCGCCCTCGGCGTGCTCGCGACCGTGACGCTCGATTGTGTCCCCGCATTCCGCCTGCGCGCAGAGGAAGCCCCCTCGTCGCTCCGCACCACACTCGATGTCCTCGACGAACTGCGAAGCGGTGTCGACCATTTCGAGTTCTACTGGTTCCCACACACCGACGGCGTGCTCATCAAACGCAACACCCGCCTCCCCGGTGAGGCACCGGTGCAGCCGGTCGGGCGGGTGCGCACCCTCCTCGACGACGAACTGCTCTCCAACGGCGCCTTCGCACTCCTCCAGCAGGTCGGGACGCGGGTTCCCGCCACCATCCCGGCGCTGAACCGGGTCGCGTCCCGGGCGTTGTCCCCGCGCACCTTCGTCGACCGCAGTTACCGGGTGTTCGCCTCCACCCGCCGGGTGCGGTTCCGGGAGATGGAGTACGCGCTCCCCGCCGAGCACCTTCCAGCGGTTCTGCGCGAGATCGATGCGTGGCTGCAGCGCACGGACGTTCGTGTCGGTTTTCCGGTGGAGGTGCGGTTCGCGCAGGGCGACGATGTCTGGTTGTCCACGGCGCAGGGCCGCGATACCGCCTATGTGGCCGTGCACCAGTACCATCGGCGCGACCACACGCCCTACTTCGACGGTGTCGAGCCGATCCTGCGCGCCGCGCAGGGACGCCCGCACTGGGGCAAGCTCCATTCCCTGACCGCGGACGCTCTACGCGAGCTCTACCCTCGGTTCGACGACTTCCTCGCCGTGCGCGACCGCGTGGATCCGCACCGCACCTTCACGAACCCGTATCTGCGCCGCGTCCTGGGCGAATGACGCCCGAGCCGACTCACCCGGACGGACTCAGAGGAAGGCGGCGTCCCACGAATTGCGCCGGAGCACATCCCGTTCGGCATCGGTCAGACCGAGCTGATCCTTCAGCCCTGCGAGGTTGTCGTCGACGTAACCACCGAAATAGGCGGGATCGTCCGAGTGCACGCTCACCGACAGGCCCGCCTCGAGCATGCGGCGCAGCGGATGGTCGGCGAGCGTATCCACCACGCGGAGGCGGACATTCGAGAACGGGCAGACGGTGAGGGGAATGCTCTCGTCGACCAGGCGCGCGACGAGTTCGGGATCCTCGAGCGAGCGGATGCCGTGGTCGATGCGCTCGGCGCCGAGCAGATCGAGCGCCTGCCGAACATATTCCGGAGGTCCCTCCTCCCCCGCGTGCGCGGTGATGTGCAGTCCTTCGGCCCGCGCCCGCGCGAAGACGTCCTCGAACAGTGACGGCGGGTGACCGACCTCCGCCGAGTCCAGGCCGAGAGCGATGATCGGCGCACCGAGGCGCAGCAGTTCGCCGAACACCTCATGCGCTTCGGGCACGGGGCGATCGCGCACGATCGACGCGATCATCGCCGCATCGACCCCGAACTCCCGGTGTGCCCCGGCGACCGCGTCGGAGAGCCCGGCCACGACCTCTGGCAGCGGGACACCGCGCGAGGTGTGGGCCTGCGGATCGAAGAAGAACTCCGCGTGGGTGACACCCGCCCGCGCCGCACGAGCGAAATAGGCGCGGGCGAGGTCGGCGAAGTCCTGCGCGGTGCGCAGGACCTCCATGTTCGCGTAGTACAGGTCGAGGAACGACTGCAGATCGGTGAACTCGTAGCGGCTGCGCAGATCGTCGAGATCGCGATAGGGCAACTCGATGCGGTTCCGCTCGGCGAGGGCGAGGATCAGCTCGGGTTCGAGCGTGCCCTCGATGTGCACGTGCAGTTCTGCGAATCCGTCGGTCACCTGATCCTCGTCATCTCTCGTTCGGTCTTTCAGCGACCCTTCCACACCGGAGCTCAGCGACCTTTCCACACCGGAGCTCAGCGACCCTTCCACACAGGGGGTCGCTTCTCGGCGAAGGCGGTGGCGCCTTCACGCGCGTCCTCCGAGGTGAACACGGGCGCCATGATCTCCATCTGCTTCGCGAATGCTTCGTCGCTCGACCAGTCGGCCGAGCGGACGATGATCTCCTTGGTCGCCGCCACGGCGAGCGGTCCGTTCGCTGTGATGCGCTCGGCCAGTTCGAATGCACCCTCGAGTGCCCCACCGGGTTCGGTGAGACGATTGACGAAACCGTATCCGTAGCCTTCCTCGGCGGTGAACGCGTCCCCGGTGAGGGCGAGTTCGAGGGCCTTCTGGTAAGGGATGCGCGACGGCAGGCGCAGCAGGCCACCGCCCCCGGCGACGAGGCCGCGCTTGACCTCCGGGATGCCGAACTTCGCGTCCTTCGCGGCGACGACGAGGTCGGTGGCCAGGACGAGTTCGGTTCCGCCGGCGAGGGCGAATCCTTCGACGGCGGAGATGAGCGGCTTGCGCGGCGGCGCCTCCGTGAAGCCGAGACCCTTACCGGGCACGACCACGTTCTCGCCGGCGACGAACGCCTTGAGGTCCATGCCCGCGCAGAAGTTACCGCCGGCGCCGGTGAGCACACCGACCGACAGGGAGTCGTCGCTGTCGAGCTGGTCGACCGCCTCGGCGAGCGCGTGGCTCACGGCGGCGTTGACGGCGTTGCGCGCCTCGGGCCGGTTGATGGTGATGACGAGAACGCGATCGCGTCGTTCGAGCAGGACTACGTCGGACATGGACACACCTCTCCACTACGAAAAATGCCGGTTCATCGGGTTACAGGCTGTATACCGGACGGGAACCTGTTGCAGGGTTCACGACACCCGGACGGCGATCTGATCGACGAAGCCCTCGTCGTCGATGCGCACCTGATCGCCCGTGCGGAACCAGCCGTCCTCCGTGAACGTCTCGTCCGTGGCGCACGGATCGCGCCAATAGCGGCGGGCCACGCTCGGTCCGCGACAGAGCAGTTCGCCGACACCGTGTTCGACATCGGGCCCGAGCAGCGCGATCTCGATCCCTCCGAACGGCACTCCGACACTGCGGGGATGGCGGGAGCGGTGTTCCGAGGGCAGCAGCAGACCGATCCCTCCCGTCTCGGCGACTCCCCAGCCCCGCACACACCGCGAGGTGGGGAAAGCTGCGCGGAGGTGCCGCCACGGTGCGCGGATCACGCGGGATCCCGAGACCACGACGGTTCCCCCGGAGGCGAGGGTGGGCAGCAACTGGACGCTGCATCCGACCGCCGTGGACAGCGGCGCCGTCAGCACGGTCCGTACGCCGTCGCCGACGAGATCCATTGCGTGGGCGACGGCCTCGATCGTCGACAGCACGTTGGTGTTCGTCAGTTCGACGCCGCGCAGTCCACCACCGGCGACGCGCACGTAGTAGAGCACCGCGAGCTCGTCCGGTGACGCACCTCCGTCGAGGAAGGCGACACCGTCGGGCAGATCGGAGTCCAGGGTGAGGACCGCACCGCTGTGGACCCCGATCTCCGCCGTTTCCTCGGGGCTGCAGCTCGGGTCGGGGAGCACCGGAACACCTCCGGCAAGGACCACGCCCAGGAACCCGATCAGCCAACGGACCCCGTTCGGCTGACAGACGACCACCCGGTCGGTGGGGCCGACCCCCTGATCGAGGAGACCACCGGCGACGCGGGCGGCGGCGGCCCACAGTTCGCGGTAGGTGAGTGCGCGGCCGCATCGGTCGACCACCGCGACGCGGTTCGCGAAACGCAACGCACTCCGATCGAGCAGCTCGGCGATGCACGGCTCCAGGCAGTCGTACTGGAGGATGCCGCTGTCGCGGCGAGTGACCCGATCGTCCCAGAGCCAACGACTCCCTGCCGGAATTTCCACTACGGCCACCGACATGCCACCTCCCACCCGGCGTGCGTGCCTGCACTATATGGCGTGGATCACAGCCATGTGAGGAAACGGCGGGTCACGGACAACCGGGGAAGGTGCCGCAGGGTGGTCGCTGGAACGTCCGTCAGGCGCTCGCTGCCGCCGAACGCTCCTCGGCGGCACGCTGTTCCTTCTGGCTCGCGGGACGGTCGAAGGCGAGCGCGGCCACGAGCCCGATGAGCAGGATGCCGGCGGGAAGCCACAACGATTCGGCCATCGCCGCGGCGAACGGTTCGTGCAGGGGCTCCGGCAGGACGGAGCCGGACGTCTCCATCTCCGGCGCCCCTCCTCCCCCGCCGACACCGTTGGCGCTCAACCGCGCCGCCATGATCGCACCGAGAGCGGCACTCCCCATCACCGCGCCCACCTGACGCGTCGTGTTGTACACACCGGAACCCGCCCCGGCCCGGCTCGGTGCGAGACCGTTCGTCGCGGTGGCCGAGAGCGGCGACCAGATGCCCGCGTTCGCCACCCCGATCAGGGCGATCGGCAGCAGCAACTGCCAGATCTCCGCGTCGGGGGTCATCACCAGCGTGAGCCAACCCAGCCCGATCGTGAGCAGCGAGAAGCCGGTGCCGGCGATCAGCCGCGGATGGACCCGGTCGACGAGCCTGCCCACGAGCGGCGCGAGCACACCACTGAAGACCGCCATCGGCACCATGAGCATCGCGGCGCCGGTCGGGCTCAGACCGCGCACCGACTGGGCGTAGAACATGGTCGGCAGCATGACGCCGGTGATGGCGAAACCCATCGTCGCGATACCGATGTTCGCCAACCCGAAGTTGCGGTCCCGGAACAGCGACAGCGGTACGAGCGGTTCACCGCGGTTGAGCGACTGCTGGACGACGAACACGACGAGCAACACGATGCCCAGCCCGATCAGCACCCACACGCGGGCGGTCCACTCGAACGAGTTGCCCTCCTGGATCCCGAACACGAGGCAGAACAGGCCGGCGCCGCTGAGCAGCATGCCGAGCACGTCGAACCGGTGCGGGCTCGTGGGCAGCACCGGCACGTACCGCACTGCGAGCGCGAACCCGACGATCCCGACGGGCACGTTCACGAAGAAGATCCATTCCCAGCCCAGCCCCTCGACCAGGACACCGCCGGCCAGCGGCCCGACGAGCGTCGCGACCCCGGCCACGGCGCCCCACAGGCCCATCGCGGTCCCGCGCCGCTCACGCGGGAAGATCCGGGTCACCACGGCCATGGTCTGCGGCGACATGAGCGCCGCGCCGAATCCCTGGAACACGCGGGCGACGATGAGCATCTCGATCGTCGACGAGAAACCGCACCACAACGACGCGATCGTGAACAGCACCAGCCCGCAGAGGTAGACCCGGCGCTGACCGAAGCGGTCGCCGAGGCGGCCCGTCACGAGCAGCGGCACCGCGTAGGCGAGCAGATAGGCGCTCGTGACCCACACGACGGCGGCGATGTCGGCCCCGAAGGTCCGCATGATCGCCGGGTTGGCGACGGCGACGATCGTGCTGTCCACCAGGATCATGAAGAAGCCCAGGCACAGAGCGCCCAACGCCGCCCAGCGGGCACCGTCGGACATCTCCACCGCCACATCGGACCCGCGTTCGCGCGTGTCCACCCCGCTGTCGTCGCTCACCGGACCTCTCCCCTCGTCGGCGGTCTACGGTAGCGGGGTGGACCCGCACATCTCGAGCATCGCCGCCCTCGCGTGGTGTCGTGCACTGGGCCTACCCGACGGCGCACTCGTCGAACCCGGGTGCGTGACGCGTGTCGACGACTCGTTCCGCGACGTCCGACTGCTCGCCGTGGGGCGCGCCACCGCGATCGTCGGACCCGACGCCGCGGTCTCCCGCCTCGCGGCCGAACCCGACCCGGCCGAGATCGATGCCCCGAACGCCGAGCTCGTCGTCGCAGGCCACGCGGGTCGCACGGAGATCCTCGCCCTGTGCACCGACTGGATCGACGCGACACGCGTCGAGAACCCGCTCATCTCCGACGACCCCGAGGACCTCGCCGAACTGCTGCGGTGCTGCCCGCCCGACGACGTCACCGAGGCCGAACTGTCGCCGACCGGGCCGTCGCGCGTGTTCGTATTGCTCGACGACGATCACCGTCCCCTCGCCGGCGCGGCCTACAGCGAACTCGGGTCGTTGCTGGCCGATGTGCGGGTGCTGACGACACCGCCGGCGCGCCGGCTCGGGCTCGCCTCGACGGTCGCGACGCTGGCGACCCACGACGCGCTCGACGCCGGACTCGTCCCGCTGGCCCGCATGCGCCGCGACAACCGCGGTGCCCGGACGGTCGCGGCGGTGTCGGGATACGACATCTGGGGAACCCTCGTGACGGTTCGGGTTCCACCCGGGAAGTGACGAGTGTGCACGGAAGGATGCGTAGGTGACCGAGAACAAGTACGTCGAGCCGGGTGCGGAGTTCGCCCGCGACACCAACTACATCCGAACCCGCATCACCGCGGACGGGCGCGACGGCTATCCCGTCGAGTCGGGGCGGTACCGGCTCGTCGCCGCCCGGGCGTGCCCGTGGGCCAACCGCACCCTCATCGTGCGGCGGCTGCTCGGTCTCGAGGACGCTCTGTCGCTGGGACTGTGCGGCCCGACGCACGACGAGCGCAGCTGGACGTTCGATCTGGACCCGGGCGGGGTCGACCCCGTCCTCGGCATCCCGCGACTGCAGGACGCGTACTTCGCGCGATTCCCCGGATACGACCGCGGCATCACCGTCCCGGCCGTCGTCGACGTGCCCACCGGGCAGGTCGTGACGAACGACTATCCGCAGATCACCCTCGACTTCTCCACCGAGTGGACGCAGTTCCACCGCGAGGGCGCCCCGGATCTGTATCCCGAGGAGCTACGAGGCGAAATCGACGAGGTGGCCGAGCTCGTCTACCAGGACGTCAACAACGGCGTGTACCGGTGCGGTTTCGCCGGTTCGCAGGAGTCCTACGACAAGGCCTTCGACCGTCTCTTCGCCCGCCTCGACTGGCTCGAGGAACGCCTCGGGGCGCAGCGCTATCTCGTGGGCGAGACCATCACCGAGGCCGACGTGCGCCTGTTCACCACGCTCGTCCGGTTCGATCCCGTCTACCACGGGCACTTCAAGTGCAACCGGAACCGGCTGGCGGACTTCCCGGCGCTGTGGGCCTACGCGCGCGATCTGTTCCAGACACCGGGCTTCGGCGACACCATCGACTTCGTTCAGATCAAGCAGCACTACTACCTCGTGCACACCGACGTCAATCCCACGGGCATCGTGCCGAAGGGACCGGACCTGTCGAACTGGCTCGATCCGCACGGCCGTGAGGCGCTCGGCGGGCGGCCGTTCGGGGACGGCACACCGCCGCCCCCGCCGCGTCCGAGCGAGGTGGTCCCCGAAGGGCACGGCACGGTCGCCCGCTGATCCCCTGCGACGCTGACCCCCCTGCGACGGTTCCTACGGCCGGCGGGGCCGGTAGGTGCCGATCGTCCAGTACACACCGTGCGGGTCCCGGCAGGTGAACCCGTGCGATCCGTAGTCCTCGTCGCGGAGTTCGACGGTCACGGTCGCGCGGACCGCCGGGTCCTCCGCCTGCGCCGAGGCGAGCACCCTCTCGTACAGGGCATCGACGGTGACGTCGTCGGGAAGCACGAGATAGGCGGCGCCCCTGTCGGCGTGCTGGTCGAGCGGCGACCCGCGACCGGTCGAGCCGAGCATGACCCCTCCGCCGTGCGGCCAGAGCAGGGCTGCGTGGTCGACGCGATCCCCTTCCCCGTAGACCTCCGCTTCGGCGAACCCGAGGGTGTCCACGAGGAAACGGATCGCGCCCCGGGCGTCGGTGTAGGCGAAGCACGGCCACACCGTGTCGACGGTGGGTGTGAGGGTGGTCGACTGCTGCGTGGAATTCGTTGTGTACGTCATGTCTCCGAGTGTCGGCCCGGAACCCCCCGGTCGTCTTGGACGAATGGGAACACCTCGTCCTCGAGCCACCGCGACGGCGGGACGCCCGCCAGATCGCGCCAGTCGCGGGCGAGATGCGCCTGGTCGTAGAAGCCGCACTCGGCGGCGACATCGGCGAGGCGGCGGCCGGGGTCGGCCCGCAGCATCCGTCGCGACCGGTCGAAGCGCGCCACCCGGGCCACGTCCTTCGGGGACAGTCCGAACTCGGCGGCGCACCGGTTCGCGAGGTGTCGCCTGCTCCATCCGAGTTCGTCCGCAACAGCGCGGACCGGGCGAGCCGGGTGCGTCACGAGCAGGTGCCAGGCGTGGACGAGGTGCCCGTCCGGACTCGTCGACCGTGCGGCGACCAGGCGGCGGGTGAGAATCCGGTCGAGGACGGCGAACCGCTCGTCCCACGATTCGACCGCGGAGATCCGGTCGAACAACTCCCGGCCGTCGGCGCCGATGACGTCCTCGAGATCGACGGCCCACGGCCCGAGCGCGGCGGCGGGCACACCCAGCAGGGCGCGCGCACCCGCGGGGGTGAGCGCGAGTTGGATCCCGTGCTGCCGGCCGTGGTGGACGATGGGCACCGGTTGCGTCGACAACCCTCCGGCGAGCGCGTCGAAACGTTCCGGGCACCGTCCGTCGCCCCGCGAGAGTTCGACGGGTTCGGAGATCGTGAGGATTACGGTGACCTCCGGAGAGGGCATACCCAGATGGGTCCCCGACGGGAAACCGTCGAGCCGATACCCCTCGTACGACCGTACGTAGGGTGTCAGCAGGGGTGTCGGACGCCGCCTGGCGCCGTCAGACTCACCGACTGCGGACCCGGTCATGGCACCAGCGTAGTGAGAGCAGTCCGGAAGACAAGAGCACCGGAGAACAGGGGCACGATGAGCAACAAGGCAGGCGTCGCAGAGGCCTTTATCGTCAAGATGCTGGACAACGGCGCGAGGCTGCAGGGCCCTGCGGTGGCCAAGTACGTCGATCTCATGCGGCGCTCGCACCCCGACGAGTCCCCGGCGCAGATCATCGAGCGGCTCGAGAAGCAGTTCCTGCTGACCGTCACCGGCAGCGGGTCCGCGGCGGGCGCGACCGCAGCCTTCCCCGGCATCGGGACACTCGCGGCCATCGGCGCGGTCGGCGCCGAGACGGCCTTCTTCTTCGAGGCGTCCGCGCTGCTCACCCTGGCCATCGCATCGGTGCACGGGATCGAACCCCACAACCACGAGCAGCGCCGCGCGCTGGTGCTCGCCGTCTCCCTCGGTGACGCCGGCCGGGAGATCGTCGCGACCGCGACCGGCGCGTCGCTGCGCAACTGGCCCAAGGCGCTGACCACCGGCGCGGGCGGCACCCAGCTGAAGACGCTGAACAATTCCCTGGTCAAGAAATTCATCCGCCGGTACTTCGCCAAGCGCAGTCCGCTGCTGATCGGCAAGCTCGTCCCCGCTGGTATCGGCGCCGCGATCGGTGGCGTCGGCAACCGTGCGCTGGGCAAGCGCACGATCCAGAACGCCCGCGACGCCTTCGGTCCACCGCCGGCCGCGTGGCCCGTCGCACGTCCCGTCCTCCCGGCGAGCGGAGAGGCACCGGCGCTCGACACCGGTGTTCCGGTCCCGAAGGACTGACCGTGCCGGCCGACGGGAAGGTGTTCGTACGGGAGTCCGGTGCGGGACCACGCACCGTCGTTCTGCTGCACGGCTTCTCCGATCACGGCGGTACGTGGTGCAAGGTCGCGCCCGCGATCGCCGAACGGCACCGGGTGCTCACGGTCGACCTGCCCGGTTTCGGGCGTAGCGCGCAGCACTGGGAGACCCCCGTGCTCGACCACTATGTCGACGTCCTGGACGAGCTCGTCGACGACGTTCCCGAACCGGTGTCGCTGGTCGGGAACTCGCTCGGTGCGGTCACCGCACTGGTGTTCGCGTCGGTCCACCCGTCCCGGGTCGACCGCGTGGTGCTCGCCGACATGCCGGGTCTCGCCGGGATCCCCCGGTGGTGGACGCAGGGTGCACGCATGCCGGTCGAACTGTCGCGCCTGCTGCCCGCTCCGGTGATGCAGCAGGCCATGGGTGCCCTGTACGCGCGGGCCGCCGTGCACCGGCGCGGCACCTTCGACCGGGCGGCGCGCACGGCGTTCGCGGCGAACTACGCGACCCGCGAGCAGGTCGACACGCTGCTGACCGTGGGCCGGCACGCGATCGGTGAGCTCGGCCGACTGCCGATCCCGGAGATGGTGCACGCCCTCGACATGCCGGCCCTGCTGGTGTGGGGTGCACAAGACCGGTTGACGCCCGCTCACGCCGCACGACGGGTGCAGGCCGGCGGCCGGAGACGGGTGGTGATCATCCCCGATGCCGGGCACTGTCCTCAGCTCGACGCGCCCCGCGAATTCCTCGACGCCGTCCTGCCCTTCCTGGACTGACCCGTAAGCTCACGGCGACCGCGGCACCAGCCGCACCCATATCTCGACGACGCGGGGGTCCGAATCCGTGACAGCACCGTCAACGCAACCGCCGTACGGCACACCCGATCCCCGGGTGCCCTCGGGGGCACCGGGGGCACCGGGCGCGGGGATCGCCGTCCACGGCCTGAACAGGACGTTCGGTGACCACACGGCCGTATCGAATCTGTGGTTCACGGTGCCGCCGGGCTCGATCACCGGCTTCCTCGGACCCAACGGATCGGGCAAGACCACCACCCTCGGCATGATGCTCGGCCTCGTCCGGCCGAGCGCCGGGAACGCCTTCGTCGACGGCGTGCCGTTCACCTCCCTGCAGCAGCCTGCACAGGTCGTCGGAGCGGTGCTCGACGCGCGCAGCGCCCACCCCAAACACCGGGCGCTGACACACCTGCAGATCTACTGTGCCGCGATCGGCGTGCCCGACGAACGGGCGAGGCAGATGCTCGACCTCGTCGGCCTGGGGTCGGTCGCGCGGCGTCGCATCGGCGAGTTCTCCCTCGGCATGCGGCAGCGACTCGCCCTGGCGACGGCCCTGCTCGGACAACCGCGTTATCTCGTGCTCGACGAACCGGCGAACGGACTCGACCCCGAGGGCATGGCCTGGCTGCGCGACTTCCTCCGCGCATTCGCCGCCAACGGCGGGACCGTGCTGATCTCGAGCCACATCCTGCGGGAGATCGAGCAGATGGCCGACCGCCTCGTGATCATCGCGAACGGTCACCTGGTCGCGGAGACCTCGATGACCGATCTGCGCGACGCCTACCGCTCGCGGGTGTTCGCCGCGGCCTCCGACCCGGCCCGTCTCGCGACCGCACTCGCCGCGGCCGGGCACACCGACGCGCAGGTGCAGCAGGACGGACGGCTCGCGGTCGTCGGTGTGACTTCCGACCGCATCGCCGAGATCGCCGCGACCGCGGAGGTGACGCTGTTCGGGACGAGTGTCGAGCACGTCGATCTCGAGCAGGTCTACCTGGCGATGACGGCCGGTCGCTACGCGGCCGCGCCGGTCGCGCAGTATCCGGGGCACGGAGCCCACCATCCGCCGGGCGGGCAGTATCCGCAGGGCCCGCAGTACCCGAGTGCCCAGCAGCACCCGCAGGCCCAGCCGTATCCGAACGGCCAGCAGTATCAGCAGTACCCGACCGCACAGCAGTACCCGAACTCACAGCAGTACCCGAACTCACAGCAGTACCCGCAGTCGCAGTGGGGACAGCCGAACCGACCGCCGACCGGGCAAGGAGGTCCTACCGCATGA
Source organism: Rhodococcus sp. 852002-51564_SCH6189132-a (assembly GCF_001665495.1). Classification (NCBI taxonomy): domain Bacteria; kingdom Bacillati; phylum Actinomycetota; class Actinomycetes; order Mycobacteriales; family Nocardiaceae; genus Rhodococcus; species Rhodococcus sp. 852002-51564_SCH6189132-a. Next base: position 23,400 of record NZ_LZMJ01000007.1, on the reverse strand, counting down.
CCGCGCTTCTCACCGCCGAGTTCCGCAAGGTCCTGAGCCTGCGCTACTGGTGGATCCTCGGCATCGCACCGCTGCTGGTGGGACTGTTCTGCGGGGCGCTGACGCTGCCGGTCGCGCGGCAACTCGAACTCGGCTTCGGTGACGGTTTCGCCGAGGCCGTCGCCGCCGCGGTCGGCATCTCCCTCTCGTTGTCGCTGGTGTTCCTGTTCGCCGCGATCTTCGGCGCGGTGGCGACGGGCAGCGAGTTCGCGCACCGAACGATCGTGACGACCTTCCTCACCGCGCGGGGACGCGACCGGGTCGTCGGCGTGAAGTTCGCGACCGTCGCCGTGATCGGGCTGCTGTACTGCATCGTCACGGAAGTCGCGGCGGCCGCGACGCTCGTGTTGTTCGGTGGGGGCTTCGACGGTGCCGACCTCGGATCGGTCGCCAAGGTGATGGGCATCGGTCTGTTCTGCGCGCTGATGTGGTCGCTCATCGGAGCGGGGCTGGGTCTGCTCACACGGTCGACGACGGGCAGTGTGCTCGCGATCTGCGCGTGGGTGCCGTTCGGGGAGCTGATGGTCTCGGTCGTCCTGCACGGTCTCGGTCTCGGCGCGATCGCGTCGTACCTGCCGGCGCAGGTGACCTGGTACGTGCTGTTCTCCGCGGTGTCGATGCCCGAGGACGTGACACTCGAGATGACGTGGCCGGCGGCCCCGCTGCTCCTGCTCCTCTGGACCGTGGTGCTGGGCGGCCTCGGCTGGTGGCGCGCCCGCACCGCCGACGTCGTCTGACACGTTCGATCACCTGCGTCACCGGCCCTCCCCGGGCGGCTCCGACGTGCCCTGTCGTCGCTCGGCGCTAATGTCGGTTCGATGGCACACGACCCGATTCCGCGCTCGCCGGGATGGATTTCCCGGCTCGTCGCCGAATGCCTGAAACACCGCAGAACAGCCGTCGGGGCGCTGGCCGTCACCGTCGTCGCCGCCCTGATCGACATCACCTTCCCACTGCTGACGAAGGTCGCGGTCGACAGCGCGACCGGGCAGGGCGACGTGCCCGCCGACGACCTGCGCCTGATCGGGCTGGCCGCGGCTGCGATCGCGGCAGGTGCGGTGATCCGGTTCGGCTGCCAGTACGGGCGCCGCATGCTCGCCGGACGCCTGTCGCTCGACGTGCAGCACGACCTGCGGTTGCGCCTGCTCGGCTCACTCCAACGTCTCGACGGCCACGGTCAGGACCGCATCCGCACGGGTCAGGTGGTCTCGCGGTCCATCACCGACCTGCAGCTCGTGCAAGGGCTGCTCGCGATGGTGCCGATGTCGGCGGGTGCGCTGCTGCAATTCGTGCTCGCGCTGGTGATCATGACGACCCTCTCGCCGCTGCTCACGCTGGTCGCGGTGGTCATCGTCCCGATCATCGCGGGTCTCGTGCGGGTCGTGCGCCCGAGGCTGTTCGCCGCGACCTGGTCGGCGCAGCAGCGCGCGGCCGATCTCGCCCAGCACGTCGAGGAGACGGTCACGGGCGTGCGGGTCGTGAAGGGATTCGGGCAGGAATCGCACGCGGTCGACCAACTCGAGGAGCACGGTCGCAGGCTGTACGCGGAGCGTCTGCGTGCCGCCCGTATCAACGCGTGGTTCTCGGCGCCGATGGGTGCGATCCCGCAGTTCGGGCTCGTCGCCACCATCGCTCTCGGCGGCTGGCTCGCCCTCGAGGGCGGAATCACCGTGGGCACCTTCGTGGCGTTCACCGCCTATGTGGCGACGATGACGGGGACGACCCGCACCCTCTCGCAGGTCGTGATCATGGCGCAGCTGTCCCGCGCCGCCGTCGAGCGGGTGTACGAGGTGATCGACACCGAACCCGACGTCGCCGATCCCCCGCATCCCGTCGAACTGCCCGACGGTCCGCTCGGGGTGCACCTGGAGGACGTGACGTTCGGCTTCGACGACGACCGGGACGTACTGCGCGGCCTCGACCTGGAGATCGCGCCCGGCGAGACCGTCGCGATCGTCGGCCCGGCCGGGTCGGGCAAGACCGTGCTGTCGCTGCTGCTCCCCCGCTTCTACGCGCCACACCGCGGGTCGGTGTGCCTGACCGCGGACGGCCGCGACATCGACGTCGCCACGCTCCGCGCCGACGATCTGCGCGGGGCGGTCGGCCTCGTCTTCGACGAGCCGTTCCTGTTCTCCGACACGGTCGCGTCCAACATCGCGCTCGGCCGGCCCGACGCGTCGGACGACGAGATCCGAACCGCGGCCGCGGCGGCACGCGCCGACGACTTCGTCGAGGCCCTCCCCGAGGGTTACGACACGGTCGTCGGTGAACGCGGCCTGACACTGTCCGGTGGGCAGCGGCAGCGGGTCGCGCTGGCGCGGGCACTGCTCGTCGATCCGCGGGTGCTGATCCTCGACGACGCGACCTCTGCGGTCGACGCCGAGACCGAGGCTGCGATCTACGGCGCGTTGCGGGCGGGTCGGCGCCGCACGACCCTCGTGCTCGCCCATCGGCGGTCGACGCTCGCACTCGCCGACCGGGTCGCCGTGCTCGACGAGGGACGCATCGTCGACATCGGGACGGTCGACGAACTCGAGGAGCGCAGTCCCGTCTTCCGGCGTCTGCTCTCGACCGACGACGACGCCGCACCGGCACCGGAACGCCCGGTTCCCGCCGGTGAGTTGTGGCCCGAGGAACCGGACGACGATGAGCCGTCCGGTACCGTTCGGAATCCTCCGGCGGTCGGTGGAGGTCGCGGCGGACCGGCGGGCAGTGGTGGCCGCGGCGGGCCGGTGTCCGGGGCGCTCGGCGCGGTGGCTCCGACCCCGGAACTGCGCGCGGCCGTCGATGCGCTTCCCCCGGCCACCGAGACCCCCGGACGCGATCCGGCCCTGCGGTCCGAGGCCCTGCGCCTGCCCGACCCGCAGTTCCGATTGTGGACGACGCTGCGCCCGGTGCGCGCACTGCTGGCGGTCGTCGTGCTGTGCCTGGCGGTGGAGTCGCTGACGAGCATCGCGTTCCCGTCGCTGGTGCGGTACGCCGTCGACCGCGGGGTGACCCCGGGCGATCCGTCCCGGCTGTGGCAGGCGACCGCCGCGGGTGTGGTGCTCGCGCTGCTCGGCTGGTTCGTGGTCGCGATCCTCACGGTGCTCACCGCGCGGGCGGGCGAACGGGTGTTGTTCGGGCTGCGCGTGCGCTCGTACGCGCACCTGCAACGGCTCGGGCTCGACTACTACGAACGCGAACTGTCGGGCCGGATCATGACGCGGATGACGACCGATGTGGACGCGCTGTCGCAGTTCATCCAGACCGGCCTGTCCACCGCGGTCGTGGCGGTGCTGACGCTCACCGGTATCTCGATCGCGCTGATCGCCACCGATCTGTCGCTGGCCCTGGTAGTGCTGGCGGTGCTGCCCGTGCTGGTCGGCGCGACCCTGTGGTTCCGGAAGGTCTCCGGGACGGCGTACGCGCAGTCCCGCGAACGCATCTCCCTGGTGAACGCGGATTTCCAGGAGAACGTCACGGGTCTGCGCGCCGCCCAGGCCTACCGCAGGGAGGAGTCCGCGGCGCGGCGGTTCGCCGAGCGCGCGGAGGCCTATCGGCGCAGTCGCCTGCGGTCGCAGCGGGCCATCTCGCTGTACTTCCCCTTCATCACTTTCCTGTCCGATCTGGCGCTCGCGGCGGTCGTCTTCGTCGGCGCCCGCGAGGTGGCGTCGGGCGCGGTCGGCCCCGGTGTGCTGATCGCGTTCGTGCTGTATCTGAACCTGTTGTTCGCACCCATCCAGCAGTTGTCGCAGGTCTTCGACGGTTACCAGCAGGCGCGCGTCGGTCTGCGCCGGATCGGCGACCTGCTGCGGACCGAGAGCTCGCTCGAGTCTGCCGAGGAGGGCACGGTCGCCATCACCGGGCACCTCCGCGGCGACGTCGACCTGCGGCAGGTGGGCTTCCGGTACAGCGAGGCCGACCGTGACGCGTTGAGCGATGTGGACCTGTCGATCCCGGCCGGTTCGACGGTCGCCCTGGTGGGCCGCACCGGTGCCGGGAAGTCGACGGTCGTCAAACTGCTCGCCCGGTTCTACGACCCGACCTCCGGTTCGGTGCGGGTGGACGACACCGATCTGCGCAGTTACCGTCTGCGCGACTATCGGGGCCGGCTCGGGGTGGTGCCGCAGGAGGCGCACCTGTTCACGGGCACGGTGGCGACCAACATCGCCTACGGCCGACCCGAGGCGACGCGCGAGGAGATCGAATCGTCCGCGCGCGCCGTGGGGGCGCTGGACATGATCGCGGGACTCGCCGGCGGCATGAACCATCCGGTGGGTGAGCGCGGTCAGGGTCTGTCGGCAGGGCAGCGTCAGCTCATCGCACTCGCGCGCGCCGAACTGGTGGACCCCGATCTTCTGTTGCTCGACGAGGCCACCGCGACCCTCGATCCCGCCACCGAGAAGGCGGTGCTCGAGGCGGGTGCGCGGGTGGCCCGCTCGCGGACGGCCGTGGTGGTGGCGCACCGTCTCGCGACTGCCGCACGCGCCGATCTCGTGGTGGTCGTCGACGACGGCCGTATCGTCGAGTGCGGGCCCCACGACGAGCTCCGCCGAGCGGGAGGTCTGTACACCACTTTGTGGCAACTCGCTACCGGTGGTCTCGTTCCGGAGGAGCCCGAGATCCTGCTCACTTCGACGACGGAAGGATCGAACATGAGATCGTCCTCACGTTTGTAACGGGGTGCGCGCTGCGCCGATGCACCTTAGAGGGAATAATCGGCTCTCGAGAACCGTCATCGATGGAGACCCCATCGCACCAGATTGTGAGGTAGCCCACCGACATGCGCGGTCAGTTCGGATCGTCACATGCCACGGGCTAGCCTCATATTCACAGGCGCTCCGATCGGGTACCGAAGAAAGAAACGAGGCGAACAACTGCCGTGAGCAGCAGCTCTACATCACAGTTCGGACAGAACCAGTGGTTGGTTGACGAGATGTACCAGCGCTTCCAGGACGACCCTTCGTCCGTGGACGCGAGTTGGCACGAATTCCTCACCGACTATTCGCCGGAAGCCGCGGTGGCCGGAGGCACCAACGGCTCCGACACCGCCACGACCGAGAAGCCCGCGCCGAGCACAGCATCTGCGCCGAGTTCCTCCGCTTCGGCCCCCACCAAGCCTGCACCGAAAACCGAGACCGCGTCGGCGAAGCCCGCACCGCAGGCCGAGGCCGCGCCGGCCAAGCCTGCACCGAAGGCGGAGACCAAGCCTGCGACGCAGCCGAAGGCCCAGGCCGCGCCCGCGAAGCCGGCTCCCAAGCCCGCTGCGGCCCCGTCGGGCCAGGCCACCGAGGACAAGAAGGTTCTGCGCGGCGCCGCTGCTGCCGTTGCGAAGAACATGAACGCCTCGCTGTCGATCCCGACCGCCACCAGTGTTCGCGCGGTGCCCGCGAAGTTGATGTTCGACAACCGCATCGTCATCAACAACCACCTCGCCCGCACCCGGGGCGGCAAGGTCTCGTTCACCCACATCCTCGGTTACGCGATCGTCCAGGCGGTCAAGGCGTTCCCGAACATGAACAACCACTTCGCCGAGGTCGACGGCAAGCCGAACCTCGTCGTGCCCGCGCACACGAACCTCGGTCTCGCGATCGACCTGCCCGGCAAGAACGGCCAGCGTTCGCTGGTCGTGGCGGCCATCAAGAACTGCGAGACGATGAACTTCGCGCAGTTCTACTCGGCCTACGAGGACATCGTGCGCCGCGCCCGCGACGGCAAGCTCACCGGCGACGACTTCTCCGGCGTCACGATCTCGCTGACCAACCCGGGCGGTATCGGCACCGTGCACTCGGTCCCGCGTCTGATGCAGGGCCAGGGCGCGATCATCGGCGCCGGCGCCATGGAGTACCCGGCCGAGTTCCAGGGTGCGTCCGACGCGCGGCTCGCCGAGATCGGCATCGGCAAGCTGCTGACGCTCACCTCCACCTACGACCACCGCGTGATCCAGGGCGCGGAGTCGGGTGAGTTCCTGAAGAAGATCCACGAGCTGCTCATCAGCGACGACTTCTACGACGGCATCTTCCACACCCTGCACATCCCCTACGAGCCGGTCCGCTGGCGCAAGGACGTGCCGGAAGGTCTCGTCGACAAGCACACCCGTGTGCTCGAGCTCATCGCCGCCTACCGCAGCCGCGGCCACCTCATGGCCGACACCGATCCGCTGCAGTTCGTGCGCGACAAGTTCCGGTCGCATCCCGACCTCGACGTCACGACCCACGACCTGACGCTGTGGGATCTCGATCGCGAGTTCAATGTCGGTGGCTTCCACGGCCGCCAGAAGATGAAGCTGCGCGACGTGCTGTCGGTGCTACGCGACGCGTACTGCCGCCACGTCGGTGTCGAGTACACCCACATCCTCGAGCCCGAGCAGCAGCAGTGGCTGCAGGAGCGGGTCGAGGCGCACCACGTCAAGCCGACGGTCGCCCAGCAGAAGTACATCCTGAGCCGCCTCAACGCCGCCGAGGCGTTCGAGACGTTCCTGCAGACCAAGTACGTCGGTCAGAAGCGCTTCTCGCTCGAGGGCGCCGAGTCCGTCATCCCGATGATGGACGCGATCATCGACCAGGCCGCCGAGCACACGCTCGACGAGGTCGCCATCGCGATGCCGCACCGCGGTCGCCTGAACGTGCTCGCGAACATCGTCGGCAAGCCGTACTCGCAGATCTTCTCGGAGTTCGAGGGCAACCTGAACCCGGCCGCTGCGCACGGTTCCGGCGACGTGAAGTACCACCTCGGCGCCGAGGGCACCTACATCCAGATGTTCGGCGACAACGACATCAAGGTCTCGCTCACCGCGAACCCCTCGCACCTCGAGGCGGTCAACCCGGTGCTCGAGGGCCTCGTCCGCGCCAAGCAGGACATCCTCGACAAGGGCGAGGACGGCTTCACCGTCCTGCCCTTGCTCCTGCACGGCGACGCTGCGTTCGCCGGTCAGGGCGTCGTCGCGGAGACCCTCAACCTCGCGCTGCTGCGCGGCTACCGCACCGGCGGCACCGTGCACATCGTCGTCAACAACCAGGTCGGCTTCACCACCGCGCCGGAGCACTCGCGTTCGTCCGAGTACTGCACCGACGTGGCGAAGATGATCGGCGCGCCGATCTTCCACGTCAACGGCGACGACCCCGAGGCCTGCGTGTGGGTCGCGAAGCTCGCCGTGGACTTCCGCGAGAAGTTCCACAAGGACGTCGTCATCGACATGATCTGCTACCGCCGCCGCGGTCACAACGAGGGCGACGACCCGTCGATGACCCAGCCGGCGATGTACGACGTGATCGACACCAAGCGCAGCGTGCGCAAGAGCTACACCGAGGCCCTGATCGGCCGCGGCGACATCTCGCTCAAGGAAGCGGAAGACGCCCTGCGCGACTACCAGGGACAGCTCGAACGGGTCTTCAACGAGGTCCGCGAACTCGAGAAGTACCCGCCGGAGCCGTCGGAGTCGGTCGAGCTCGACCAGACCCCGCCGAAGCGTCTCGACACCTCCGTCGACCGGCCGGTGCTCGAGCGGATCGGCGACGCCTTCGCCGAGGCGCCCGAGGGCTTCACCGTCCACCCGCGCGTCAAGCCGGTGCTCGAGAAGCGTCGTGAGATGTCACGCAACGGCAAGATCGACTGGGCGTTCGCCGAGCTGCTCGCGTTCGGTTCGCTGGCCGAGGAAGGTGCCCTGGTGCGCCTGGCCGGTCAGGACTCGCGTCGCGGCACGTTCACGCAGCGCCACTCGGTCATCATCGACCGCAAGACGGGCGACGAGTACAACCCGCTCGCCTCGCTGGCCAACCAGGCCGGCAACGGCGGCCGCTTCATGGTCTACGACTCGGCGCTGACCGAGTTCGCGGGTCTGGGCTTCGAGTACGGCTACTCGGTGGGCAACCCCGACGCGCTCGTGCTGTGGGAGGCGCAGTTCGGCGACTTCGTCAACGGCGCGCAGCCCATCATCGACGAGTTCATCTCGTCCGGTGAGGCCAAGTGGGGTCAGCTCTCCGACGTCGTGCTGCTGCTGCCGCACGGCCACGAGGGCCAGGGTCCCGACCACACCTCGGGCCGCATCGAGCGCTGGCTGCAGCTGTGCGCCGAGGGTTCGATGACGGTCGCGGTTCCGTCGACCCCGGCGAGCTACTTCCACCTGCTGCGCCGCCATCACCTCGACGGCATCCGCCGCCCGCTGGTGGTGTTCACGCCCAAGTCGATGCTGCGCAACAAGGCCGCGGTCAGCAACATCGAGGACTTCACGCAGGGCAAGTTCCGCTCGCTGCTCGAAGAGGTTCCTTACGAGGAGGGCACGGCCGACCGGTCGAAGGCCACTCGTGTGCTGCTCACCTCCGGCAAGATCTACTGGGAACTGCTGGCGAAGAAGCAGAAGGAAGGTCGTGACGACGTCGCGATCGTGCGCATCGAGCAGCTGTACCCGGTGCCGCGTCGCCGCATCGCCGAGACGCTCGAGCAGTACCCGAACGCCACCGAGTTCTTCTGGGTCCAGGAGGAGCCGGCGAACCAGGGTGCCTGGCCGTTCCTCGGCCTCGCGCTGCCGGAACTGCTGCCCGACAAGCTCAGCGGTATCAAGCGCGTGTCGCGTCGCGCGATGTCGGCACCTTCGTCCGGCTCGAGCAAGGTCCACGCTGTCGAGCAGCAGGAGATCATCGAGAAGGCCTTCGGTCGCTAGAAGCTCCGTTTCGGATCCTTCGGGTCCTTGACGGTTCTCATGTGAGCCGGGTCGGTTCGTCCCCGCGAGGGGCGATCGACCCGGCTCACGCCTTTTTCCGGTGTGTTTCGGACCGGGCACGACGGGCACCCTCCGGAGGACCCCCGATCGTGTCCTGCGAGGAGCTACCGATGGCAAATCCGACCGTGGCCGACTACCTGTTGCACCGCCTGCGCGCGTGGGGGGTGGACCACGTCTTCGGATATCCCGGTGACGGCATCAACGGGATCCTCGCCGCCTGGACGCGCACCGGCAACGATCCGGTCTTCGTGCAGTCCCGGCACGAGGAGATGAGCGCCTTCGAAGCCGTGGGCTATGCGAAGTTCACGGGCCGGCCCGGGGTGTGCATGGCGACCTCCGGCCCGGGCGTGATCCATCTGCTCAACGGCCTGTACGACGCGAAACTCGACCACGTTCCGGTGGTGGCGATCGTGGGCCAGACCGACCGTTCAGCGATGGGCGGGTCGTACCAGCAGGAAGTGGACCTGCACACGCTGTACAAGGATGTGGCGTCGGCGTTCGTGGAGACGGTGACGGTGCCCGAGCAGTTGCCGAACGTCCTCGACCGGGCGATGCGCACCGCCATCGCGTACCGCACTCCCACGGCAGTCATCATCCACGGCGACGTGCAGGAACTCGAGTACTCCCCGCCCGGCCACGAGTTCAAGATGGTGCCGTCGAGCGTCGGCTTCGACCGTCCCCGGATCGCACCGGACGACGACGCGATCCGGCGGGCCGCGGAGATCCTCAACGCCGGGGGCAAGGTGGCGATGCTCGTCGGCAGCGGCGCCCGCGGTGCGCGGGCGCAACTCGAGCAGGTCGCGGATCTGCTCGGCGCCGGGGTGGCGAAAGCCCTGCTGGGCAAGGACGTGCTGTCGGACGAGTTGCCGTGGGTCACCGGATCGATCGGGTTGCTGGGCACGCGGCCCACCCACGAGATGATGACCGGCTGCGACACGCTGCTCATCGTCGGTTCGTCCCTCCCCTACAGCCAGTTCCTGCCCGAATACGGCCAGGCCCGCTGCGTGCAGATCGACATCGACCCGAACATGATCGGGATGCGCTATCCGAACGAGGTCAACCTCGTCGCGGATGCCGCCGCCGCGCTCGACGCGCTCGTCCCGCTGCTGCAGCGCAAGGAGGACCGGTCATGGCGTGAGGGCATCGAGCAGAACGTGCAGCGCTGGTGGCAGACCATGGGACAGCAGGCGGAGGTCGAGACGGAGTTCGTCAATCCGCTGCGGATGTTCGCCGAGGCCTCACCACGACTGCCGGACGATGCGATCGTCACCGCCGACTCGGGTTCGGCCGCCAATTGGTATGCGCGCCAATTGCAGTTCCGCGGTGACATGCGCGGTTCGCTGTCGGGCACCCTCGCGACGATGGGTCCGGCGGTGCCGTACGGGATCGGCGCGAAGTTCGCGCATCCGGGTCGTCCGGTGGTCGCGTTCGCCGGCGACGGGGCGATGCAGATGAACGGCATGGCCGAGCTGATCACCATCCAGCGGTACTGGCAGCAATGGACCGATCCGCGGCTCGTCGTCGCGATCATCCACAACAACGATCTCAACCAGGTCACCTGGGAGATGCGTGCGATGGGTGGGGCACCGAAATTCGCGGAGTCCCAGTCGCTTCCGGACGTCGACTACGCTGCCTTCGCGCGCAGTCTCGGGCTGGGCGGCGAAACCGTGAAGTCCTCGGACGAGATGGGCTCGGCCTGGGATCGCGCGCTGGCCGCGGACCGTCCGACGGTGCTCGACGTGTACACCGATCCGGACATGCCGCCGATCCCGCCGCACGCGACGTGGGAGCAGTTCACCGATGTCGCCAAGGCCGTGCTCGCCGGTGACGAGAACCGTTGGGGCTTCGTGAAACAGGGCGTCAAGACGAAGCTGCAGGAGTACCTTCCCGGAAACGATCGCTGAGAAACCCACCGGCCGGAGCAGCGTCACCAGCCGATGAGTGGAGCGAATGTGCCGCCAGCGCAACGCCGGACAGCGCCGCGATGGCCAGTTCGACGAACTCGTCGCGGGTGAGTTCGGGATCGCGTAGCCACGCGATGGTCGTGTCCTCGACGAAGGCCACCCAGCCGCGCACGGCGAGCCGCACGGCGGGCGTCGGCTCGATCCCGATGGCGGGCAGGTGCGCGACGGTCCGGTCGACGAGCGCTGTGCGGGTGTCCTCGAAGGCCGCCCGCATGTCGGGGTCGCCGCTGGTGGCGCCGCGCAGGATCGAGACGTACATGTCGCGGCGCCGGGTGACGTAGTCGACGTACGCGACGAGCGTGCCGCGCAGCATCTCGATCGGTTCGAGACCTTCGTCCGGTGCGGTGTACTCGACGAGGTCCTGGCCGACGCATCGCACGAGTTCGACGTGGTAGTCGTGCTTCGAGGCGAAGTAGTGGAACAGCAGCCCCTTCGAGACCCCGGCCCGGTCGGCGACCTCGTCGACGGAGATCTGCTCGAGGGGCCGGTCGGCGAGCAGTTCGAGACCCTGTTCGATCAGCTGGGCCCGGCGTTGGGCGGGACCGAGGCGGGTCCGGCGGGGTCCGGGACTGTCGTCTGTCACGTCCACCATGCAAACACCGTTATTGAATTATGGTCAACAAGTGTTGACCAGGTCACTGGAACGCTCTAACCTCGAGTACATGAGTCTTCCGGTTACAGATACCGTCGCCGACGCGGAGATCCGTCAGGTCGACACGCTGATCATCGGCAGCGGGTTCGCCGGGCTCGGTGCGGCCATCCGACTGTCGCAGGCGGGCAAGGACTTCCTCGTGCTCGAACGCGCCTCCGAGGTGGGCGGCACCTGGCGCGACAACACCTACCCCGGCGCGGCGTGCGACGTGCCGTCGAACCTGTACTCCTACTCGTTCGCCCTCAACCCCGGCTGGACGCGCTCGTTCTCGCCGCAGCCGGAGATCCAGGAGTACATCCGCTCGGTCGCCGACCGGTACGACGTGCGGCGACGCACTGTCTTCGAGTGCGACGTGCAGACGGCCCGCTGGAACATCGCGACGCACCGCTGGGACGTGGCCACCACGCGCGGGAAGTACAGCGCCAAGGTCGTGATCTCCGCGGTGGGCGCCCTGTGCGAGCCGTCGCTGCCCGACATCGAGGGCATCTCCGGTTTCGAGGGCGAGATCTTCCACTCGGCACGGTGGAACCACGACGCCGACCTCGCCGGCAAGCGCGTCGCGGTCATCGGCACCGGCGCCTCCGCCATCCAGATCGTGCCGGCCATCGCCGGCACCGTGGGCCATCTCGACGTCTACCAGCGCACGGCACCGTGGATCCTCCCCCGCTTCGACCGCGAGTACACCGCTCCCGAGCGGTTCGCCTTCCGGTTCATCCCCGGCTTCCAGCGCCTTTCACGCGCCCTGCAGTACACCGCCCGCGAGACGCAGGTCGTGGGTCTGGCCAAGGCGCAGGCCTTCATGAAGCCGCTCGAGCTCGCCGCGCGCATCCAGGTCCGGCGGCAGATCCGCGACAAGGAACTGCGCCGGAAGGTCACGCCGAACTACGGTATCGGCTGCAAGCGCATGCTGATCTCGAACAACTACTACCCCGCGCTCGACCGGCCGAACGTCGACCTCGTCACCGACGGCATCGCCCGCGTCACCCCGCGCGGCATCGTCACGAAGGACGGCACCGAACGCGAGGTCGACGCGATCGTCGTCGCGACGGGCTTCCACGTCACCGACTCGCCGACCTTCGCCGGCATCTTCGGCGAGGAAGGCCGTTCGCTCGCCGAGGTCTTCGACGAGACCGGCATGCGGGGGTACAAGGGCAGCTCGGTCGCCGGCTTCCCGAACCTGTTCTTCCTCGTCGGACCGAACACCGGACTCGGCCACACCTCGATGGTGTACATGATCGAGTCGCAGCTCGAATACGTCGTCGACGCCATTCGCACGATCGATCGCAACCGCATCGGCACGGTCGAGGTCCGCGAGGACGTGCAGGACGAGTACAACCGCGACCTGCAGCGCGCGATGCGGTCGAGCGTGTGGAACAACGGCGGGTGCGCGAGCTGGTATCTCGACAAGCACGGCAACAACACCACGCTGTGGCCGGGATTCACCTTCGAATTCCGCCGTATCACCCGCAGATTCGACCTCGAGGCGTACCGTAGCGTCGCCGAATCGGATCTCCCCGTCGCCACCGACCGTCCCGCGCAGGAGCGCACGTCCCGAGAGGCAGCAGTTCGATGAGTGATGTCGCAGGCCGGGTCGTCGTCGTCACGGGCGCGGGTTCCGGGATCGGCCGGGCCCTCGTCCTCGCCCTCGCGGCCCGAGGCGCCCGCCTGGCGATCTCGGATGTCGACACCACAGGGCTCGAGGAGACCGCGCGTCGCGCACGGGAACTCGGCGCCGAGGTGAAGGCCGACCATCTCGACGTCACCCAGCGCGAGAAGGTCCTCGAGTACGCCGAGCAGGTCGCCGCCCACTTCGGCGCGGTCAACCAGGTGTACAACAACGCGGGCATCGCCTATCACGGCGACCTCGAGCGCACCGAGTTCAAGGACATCGAGCGCGTGATGGACGTCGACTTCTGGGGAGTCGTCAACGGCACCAAGGCTTTCCTGCCGTATCTCATCGCGTCGGGCGACGGCCACCTGATCAATGTCTCGAGCCTGTTCGGTCTGCTGAGCATCCCGGGTCAGGCGGCGTACAACTCGGCGAAGTTCGCCGTGCGCGGCTTCACCGAGGCGGTGCGGCAGGAGATGCTCGTCGCGCGGCATCCCGTACAGGTCACGTGCGTGCATCCCGGTGGTATCAAAACCGCGATCGCGCGCAACGCCGCCGTCCCCGACGGCGACGACCAGGCGACCTTCGCGGAGTTCTTCGACCGCAAGCTCGCACGCACGACCCCCGAGGACGCGGCGAAGACCATCCTCACCGGTGTGCGGAAGAACAAGGCGCGTGTACTGATCGGCGCCGATGCGAAGCTGCTCGACGCCTTCGTCCGCGTTGCCGGACCGGCCTATCAGCGTGTCGTCGCCACCGTGACCTCCCGGGTCGTGCCGAGGGGATAGGCTGCGGCATGCCTCCGACACCGCAGCTGTCACCGCGGGTGGCGCGTACCGCCCTGCGTCCTCTCTTCCGTGCCCTGCTGTCGCCGCGCTGGTCGTTCGCCACGCAGCGCCGGTTGCTCGACCTCGCGGCGCCGTTGCAGTTCCTCCCGAAGGACACCGTGGTGCGCCCGATCGGTCTGGCGGGACGCCCCGCCGAGCGGATCACGGTGGGCGCCACCGAGCGGACCACGGCGATCCTGTACCTGCACGGCGGGGCGTACACCGGCGGGTCGCTCGCCACGCACCGCTCGCTCGCGGCGCATCTCGCCGCCGCGTCCGGAGCGGCCGTGTACGTCCTCGACTACCGGCTCGCGCCCGAGCATCCCTATCCGGCGGCGTTGAACGACGCCGAGGCGGCCTATCTCGAACTCGTCAGCGAGCACGGCTTCGAGGTGTCGAGCATCGCGATCGCCGGCGACTCGGCCGGCGGTGGCCTCGCCGCGGCCACCACACACCGGCTCGTCGACCGTCACGGGATCACCCCGCCGGCGCTCGGATTGTTGTCGCCGTGGACCGATCCGGCCGCCCGCGACCTGCCCGACGTGAACGACGTCGTTCTGAACAAGGGCTGGGTGTATTCCTCGGCCGAGGCGTATCTCGCCGGAGGCGATCCCACCGATCCCGGTTACGCGCCCATCCACGCCGATCCCACGGGTCTGCCGCCGACGCTCATCCAGGTGGGCACCGCGGAGATGTTCCACCCACAGGTGCGGCAGTACGCCGAGAAGCTCCGGGCGGCGGGCGTCGAGGTCACCCTCGTCGAACAACCCGAGCTGTGGCACGTCGCGCCGTTGCAGGCGTCGCTCGTTCCCGAGGCCGCCGCGGCGATCTCCGACTTCGGTGTGTTCCTCCGCGACCGGATGGGCACCCGCGCGGGCTGAGTACTCGCGGGGTGCCGTTCACGCTCCGGCGTGTTCGTCGATCCATTCGCGGGCCACGGTCTCGGGATCGTCTCCCTCCTCGACACGCGCACGCAGTTCGGTGAGATCGCTCGTGGTCAGTTCACCCGCGATGGTCCGCAACGCGTCGAGTTGTGCCTCGTCGAGGGTGCCCTTGCGGAAGACCGGGACGACGTTCTGGGCCGGCAGGACCGGGGCGGGCACATCGTCGGCGTTCGTGTCGTCCTGCGGGCTGCGGTCGGGTGCGTCGGGCACGGTGCTCACGGGCGAATCCGCGTCGATCTCCGCGAGGGCGGACGACGTCGTGGTGGTTCCGACGACCGTGTCGGGTTCCGACGCGACGGCGACGGACTGTGCATCCTCGATCCGTCGCACCTCGCGCGGGCGGCAGTCGGCGCGTTCGAGGGCGGTGAGTCCACCGGCGGTGTCGAAGTCCTCGGTCACCGCGAAGGTCAGGTCGGCGCAGCGGCCGGCGAGGTCGGCCACGCGGCTCACCGACCATTGCGTGAGCCGTTCGCGGTCGGCGAGCAGCACCGCGCGGTCCTGCGCCGAGGCGTAATCGGAGATGGTCAGTTCGTCGGGCAGTGCGCGCGCCAGCGCTTCGAAGACGTCCTCGGCGTCGGTCGCGTCGGCACCGGGATCGTAGGACGCGAGCAGCCGTCCCGTGTAGCCGGGGATCAGTGTGAGATCGGCGGCGTCGAGCGCTGGGGTCGGATCGGCGACGCCGGAGCGGACCTGCACGTCGATCCCGCTACTGCGCAGCGCTCCCGCGTACAGCTGCGCGAGCAGTTCCTCGTCGGGCCGCTCCCCCGCCCCGACGATCACTGTCGTCGACGGTGCCGCCTCGTCGAGAACGGGCGACGCACACCCCTGGAGCACGGCCGCCGCCGCGCATGCGGTGAGCACCGTCGCCGCGACCGGCCGGATCCGTCTCGCTTCGTTCGCCACGGCGGTCATTGTCGCCCACCGGTGCGCCACGGTCCGCACGTGCCCGACCGTCCGGCCCGCCGAGGCGCCGAACGCCCCGGTCCGGAACCCTTGTGCGGTTCGGATCGGGGCGTTCGGTGCGATCTCGCCGGGAGCGAATCCCTAGTCGGTGACGCCTTCGGCCTTCGCCGCGGCCGCGACGGCCTCGGCGACGGCGGGCGCCACGCGCGGATCGAGCGGGCTCGGGACGATCTTGTCCGCAGCCAGTTCGTCACCGACGACCGAGAGGATGGCCTCGGCGGCGGCGAGCTTCATGCCCTCGGTGATGCGGCGGGCACCTGCGTCGAGAGCGCCCTTGAACACACCGGGGAAAGCCAGCACGTTGTTGATCTGGTTCGGGAAGTCGCTGCGACCGGTCGCCACGATCGCGGCGTGCTTGTGGGCGATGTCGGGGTGGATCTCCGGATCCGGGTTCGACATCGCGAAGATGATGGCGTCGTCGGCCATCGTCGCGACGATCTCCTCGGGCACGGTGCCCGACGACACGCCGAGGTAGACGTCGGCGCCGTCGAGCGCCTCGGCGATGCCGCCCTTGCGGCCCTCCGGGTTGGTGCGGGAGGCCAGATCGGCCTTGATCTCACCGAGATCGGTGCGGTCGGAGGAGATGATGCCCTTCGAATCGAGCACCACCACATCGCGCGCACCGGCGGCGAGCAGGATGTTCGTGCACGCCACGCCGGCAGCTCCGGCGCCGGAGATCACGATGCGCAGGTCGGCGATGTCGCGGCCCTGCACCTTCACCGCACCCTTGAGGGCGGCCAGGGCGACGATGGCGGTGCCGTGCTGGTCGTCGTGCATGACCGGGCAGTCGAGCGCCTCGATGACGCGCTTCTCGATCTCGAAGCAGCGCGGAGCCGAGATGTCCTCGAGGTTGACGGCGCCGAAGGACGGACGCAGCCGGATGAGGGTCTCGACGATCGCGTCGGGATCGGTGGTGTCGAGCACCAGCGGGATGGAGTTCAGGCCCGCGAACTTCTTGAACAGCGCGGACTTGCCCTCCATCACCGGCAGCGAGGCACGTGCGCCGATGTTGCCGAGACCGAGGACCGCGGTGCCGTCGGAGACGACGACGACCAGGCGGTTGGTCCAGGTGTAACGGTCGACGAGGGTCTCGTCGGCGGCGATGGCCCGGCAGACCTGGGCGACACCGGGGGTGTATGCAATGGACAGATCGCGCTGGTTCTCGAGCGGCGCGGTCAGTTCGACCGACAGCTTGCCGTCGACGTGACTCGAGAAGATCTCCTCGTCCGTCAACTCGAGCTTCTGAGGGGTAGGTGCATCAGACACAATTGACACGATGACACTCCTGCGTGTTCCGAGTCGACCTCTGGACTCGGTTGCTGCGAAAACACCGCAGTTCGATGCATCTCACACACGTGCATGCATCGAGTTGCAGCGCTTCGCCAAGGACATTGGATTGAAGCTTCCGGGCGCGATCACGACTGCCGCTGTACAACGCTGTACGGCTTCCGGAACGTGATGGAGCCGGGGCGGGTGGCCCTGGCATCGAGCCCTGGGTGATCTAGCCCTGGGTGGGTCTGCCATCCTTCGTCCGATTCCGGGGTATTCCGGCTTTCGGATTGCCGCAAGTTTGCCACCTTCGCAGACGAACAATCAAATCGGCATCGATTGCGAAGGTCTCACGGTTTTGTCGCCTCACCTGTGAGTTTACGTGCCGTGAACACCGCGCCGCGGGCGCACCGCGATGAATTTCCGCAGTTACACGATGGCTACCGACGGGTAGCCGAGACGGCACTCGGGGCCGTCATCCCCACCACTGAGTGATCATCAGAATCGATGCAGTGAAGATCACCACAAGGCTCGACAGGAGTGCTGTGCCACCCGAGCGTCGATCCGCCGTCACCTGGGCGATCACGGCCACGAGCGCGGCGACGACGTGCGCGGCGACCGAGGTGGCGCCCGGGCCGGGGAAACCGCGGTCGCCGGCGAGGTACTGGGCCCCGCACACCACGAACGTCAGGACCAGCACCGCCCCGCACACCACACCGGAGAGAGCGCGGAGGGCGCGGACGGGCAGACTCGCGCGGCGCGATGCGGGTTCGTACGGATCGGCGTAGTACCCCTCGTCCGGGTAATACGGTTCGTTGTAGTACTCACTGTCGTAGTAGTTTTCGTCGTTCGGCGACCCGTACTCCTCGTCCGGATACCGCGCACCCCGTCGCCTCATCCCTCGAGCACCTCCACACCGGTCGCGCAGTCGAGCAACGCCTCGTACGCCGCCGGAGCCGTGGTGAAGCTGCCGAGCCTGATGGTCTTGTTGTCGCCGTGATAGTCGGACGATCCCGTGACGACGACCCCGAGCGACCGCGCGAGATCGCGCATCGTCCGCACATCCTGCTCGTCGTGATCGGGATGATCGGCCTCGACACCGCCGAGCCCGAGTTCGGCGAGTTCCTCGATGTGGTCGAGGGCGAGGAGCCGCCCACGCGCACGTGCCCGGGCGTGCGCCACCACCGGCACACCGCCCGCGGCCGTCACCATCTTCACGGCGTCGGCGAGCGGGGTATCAGCCTTCGGTACGTAGTAACGGCCGCGCGGCGACAGCAGCTCGGTGAAGGCGTCGGCCACCGTGGGCACCACACCGGCGGCGACGAGCGCCCGCGCCAGATGGGGCCGGCCCGCGGCGGGGCCCGCCTCGGCGAGCACTGCGTCGATGTCGATCGGCAGACCATCGTCCGCCATCCGCACACCCATCGCCCGGATCCGCGACACCCGTTCACCACGGAGCCGCTCGAGTTCGGCGACGAAGACCGGATCGTGCGGGTCGAACAGATAGGCCAGCAGGTGCACGGCGACCGGGGCGCCGTCCTCCCCGCGTCCCGTGCAGGACATCTCCATTCCCCGGACGAGACGCAGGCCCGTCGGCAGGGCCGCTGCGGCCTCGTCCCATCCCGCGGTCGTGTCGTGGTCGGTCAGGGCCACGACGTCGAGACCCGCCCGGGCAGCGGCACGGACCAGTTCCGCGGGACGGTCGGTGCCGTCCGATGCGGACGAGTGGGTGTGGAGATCGATACGCACGCCACCAGTCTGTCAGGTCGGCGGGCTAGCATGATTGGAGCTGCCCCGCCCGGTCCCCGTCGACGGGCGACCGCCGCGCCGCGGGCCTGCGACCGGGCCGCGTCCCAGCGGCATGCCGTGAGGAAGGACAACATGCCGCACCAGCCTTCTCGTGCCACCCGTCGCGGCCCCACTCCCCCGGTCCCCACCGAGCAAGCGGTGGTCGACTGCGCGGTCTACGTCGACGGGCACCGCCTGCCCGGCCGCTACAGCCACACCGAGGCGGTGGCAGAGGTACGTCGGCGCGGTACGGGATTCGTGTGGCTCGGGCTGCACCACCCCGAGGAGAAGCAGATGACGAACGTCTCGCACACCTTCGGACTCCACGAGCTGATGGTCGAGGACGCCGTCCACGCCCACCAGCGCCCGAAGCTCGAGCGCTACGACGACGTGCTGTTCCTGGTGCTGCGCACCGTCAGTTACATCGAGCACGAGTCGGTGACGACCACCAAGGACATCGTCGAGACCGGCGAGATCATGTTGTTCACCGGCCCCGACTTCATCGTGAGCGTGCGGCACGGCGACCACTCCGAGCTCTCGCACGTGCGCAAGCGCCTCGAACGCGACCCCGATCATCTGTCCCGCGGTCCGGCGGCCGTGCTCCACGCGATCGCCGACCACGTGGTCGACTCCTATCTCGCCGTCACCACGGCCGTGCAACCCGACGTCGACGACATCGAGGAACTCGTGTTCACCCCCGACACGCGGATCGCGGTCGACCAGATCTACATGCTCAAGCGCGAGATCGTGCAGTTGCGCCGCGCCGTCCTGCCGCTCGCCGAACCACTGCAGCAACTCATCCGGGCGCCGGGCAACCCGATCCCGAAGGACGTCCGGCGCTACTTCCGCGACGTCGCCGACCACCACACCACGGTGTCCGACCGCATCGCGGCCTTCGACGAGACGCTCGGCACGCTGCTCGACGCGGCGATCGCGAAGGTCACCGTGCAGCAGAACACCGACATGCGCAAGATCTCCGCGTGGGTCGCGATCGCCGCCGTGCCGACGATGATCGCCGGGATCTACGGCATGAACTTCGATCGCATGCCCGAACTGCATTGGCAATACGGCTATTACGTCGTGCTCTCCGCGATCGTCGCGATCACCGTGGGACTGTTCGTCACCTTCAGGCGCAACAACTGGTTGTGACCACCGAACTCGACCGCCCCTCGACACGCGCTGCGCAGGCTGCGCGATCTCCTCGGCGCCACGTGCTCGCCGTCGCCCTCGCGCTGATCCTGCTGCAGACGATCCTCCGGACCGTGGTGGCCGCGACCGGCGAGTTCTACTGGGACGACCTGATCCTCGTCGGGCGCGCGGGGTCGTATCCGCTGCTGTCCGACGCCTTCCTGCGGTATGACCACGACGGTCACCTGATGCCCGCCGCCTTCCTCGTGGCGGGGATCGCCACGGCGATCGCGCCGCTGGAATGGTGGCCGGCGGCGGCCTCGCTCGTGATCGGTCAGTTGCTCGCCTCGCTGGCGGTGCTGCGGGTGCTCTGGTTGCTGCTCGGCCCGCGACGCGCTCTGTGGGGACCGTTGCTGTTCTATCTCCTCACGCCGCTGACGCTTCCGGCCTTCGCGTGGTGGTCGGCCGCGCTCAACGCGTTGCCGCTGCAGGCCGCACTGGCCTGGGTGGCGGGAGATGCGCTGCAGTACAGCAGGACCGGCCGGCGCCGTCATATCGTGAGCGCCCTCGTCGTCACCGCTGTGGCGCTGGTGTTCTTCGAGAAGTCGGTCCTCGTTCCGTTCGCCGCGTTCGCGACGGTCGCCCTCGCACACCACGTCGACGGACTCGTTCGGCCGATCCGCAGCACGTGGGCGCAGGCCCGGCCGTTGTGGCTCGGCTCGGCGGCCGTGCTGGTCGTGTGGGCGGTCTGTTACTCGACGATCGTCGAATCCCGGTTCGGGATCCCGCCGTGGTCGATGGTGGCCGGGTTGACCCATCACGGCATCTCCTACGGGCTGTTGCCGTCGCTGCTCGGGGGTCCCTGGGAATGGGAGCGGTGGAATCCGAGCCCGCCCTGGGCCGATCCCCCGCTCGTGCTCGTCGTGGTCGCGTGGCTCGCTGTCGCGGGCGCCGCAGCGTGGACGGTGCGCCGGCGACGGCGGACCGGGCCCGTGTGGTTCGCTGTGATCGCCTACATCCTGGCCTCGCTCGCGGCGATGATCAGCACCCGCTTCGGTCCGGAGACCACCTACGAACTCGCGCGCACTCTGCGCTACTTCGCCGACTCCGCCGTGGTCGTCGCGATCGCCGCGGCGCTGATCCTGCGCGCCCCGCGACGAGGCACGACGTCCCGTCCTCGTGCCGTGCGTGCGGCCGCCTGGACCTGCGCGGCCGTGTTCACCGTCGGCTCCCTGTGGTCGACCGCGACGTTCGCGCGCAGCTGGTCGGACAATCCGACGGGCGATTATCTCGGGGCGGCGAAGGCGGCGCTCACGGCCCGGCCCGACGAGCCCGTGCTCGATCACCCGGTGTCGGTATGGATCCTGCTGCCCGTCACCTACCCGCACAACCTGGTGGGGTCCGTCTTCTCCGCGCTGCCCGTCCGGTCCGACATCCGCAACCACGCGACCGACCTGTGGGTCCTCGACGATCTCGGTCACCGCACTCCTGCCGACCTGCTGCCGCTGCGCCTCGTCCCGCCCGGCCCCGAGCCCGACTGTGGCCATCGCGTCACCACCGACGCCGTCACGGCCGTGCCGCTCGATTCCCCCGCGGGCGACTGGGAGTGGACCGTGCAGGTGAACTACCGGGCCTCCGCCGACGGCACGATCGACCTCGGCTTCCCCGGCCGCGCATCCGTTCCGGTCCCCGTCACCGAAGGACTCGGGACGGTGTACGTCCGCGTCTCCGGGGACGGGTCGGCGTTGCAGGCGCGCTCGTCCACCCCCGGCACGACCGTGTGCCTCGGTGCCGGATCGCTCGGAGTGGTCGTGCCGCGGGGGTGACGGCGGGCCAGCGTGGCGCGTCCGAGCGCGCGGTCCGTGAGAACCGGGACGGTCACAGACGTGCTTGCGCCCGGCGCGGGTCGCTCAGGTCGATGCCCGCTTCCTCCCACGCCTCGCGCAGCGCCTCGGTTCCCTTCAGCCGCTTCCAGGCCGCCTCGGTACCGGTGATCGGGCGGGCCTCGAAGAAGTGGACCGGATCGGAGGGCTCGGGCAACTCCAGCGACGGCACGTCGGCCGTCTCGAGCAACACCGCGGTGAACGGAGCGCCCGGCCACAGCGGCTCCCCGAGATCGAGCAGGGCGTCGTCGGTGAGGACCACGCCCTCCACGGCGGGCAGCGCAGCGAGCACCGCGAGGGTGCGGTGGACACCGGCGGTGACGCCCTCGTCGTCGCGCAGGCTGAGGACCAGTTCGGCCCGCGGCCCGCGCGTCGGGTCGGCCACCATGTCGGTCGGATCGCCCATCGGATGCCGTGAGCACCCCAGAGTGGCGTACCGCAGGAGCTCTGCACCACGGAAGCGGAGGACCTCGATCGGTTCGAGACCGAGGAAGGTCACCGACGCCGATTCCGGCTCCGGATCCCCCGGCACGGTCAGATGCTCGGTGAGGTGGCTGCGGACGGTGGCGAGAACTGCGTCGGTCACCCCTGCAATGTAGTCCCCGTCCCCGCACATGCGGTTCACACCCGGACCTGTGCACCGCGCGGTACCGTCGACGCGTGGCTCGCGACACCGGTTTTCCGGTCTCCGATGCCGGCGACGATTTCGCCCGGCAACGCCGGCGCGCCGAGTACGCCCGGCTGATCGCATGGCTGCGCCGCGAACCGGCCGACGTCAACACGGTGCTGCCCTTCGACGACGTCGTCGCAGCCCTCGGACGCCTCGGTGAACGGCGACTCGGGTTGCAGATCATCGAGGTCGCCTCGATCGTCGGCAGCGTCGACCGTGCCGACGACTTCGACCGTCGTTTCCGCCCCACCTCGGCACGCCTGCGCGCCAGGTGGGAACGCATCGCGGCCGCGCGGCGGCGCGGCGAGGCCATGCCCCCGATCTCCGTGTACCGGGTGGGACCGATGCATTTCGTGCAGGACGGGCACCACCGTGTGTCCATCGCCTACGCGCAGGGCGACCGCACCATCGACGCCTACGTCACCGAGATCACCACGAAGGTGCCCGCGGAGGGCATCACCGCCCGTCCCGATCTCGTGCGCAAGGACCACTTCAGGATGTTTCTCGGCCGCGTTCCCCTGCACGGCGCGGCCCAGGACACGATCCGCGTGTCCGACCCGTGGGGATACGCCGAACTGGCCGAGGCCGTCGAGGCGTGGGGTTTCCGCTTGATGCAGGATCTCGGCGAGTACCTCACCCGCGAGGAGGTCGCGCGGCGCTGGTACGAGGAGGAATTCGTCCCCGTCGTCGCGATGGCCCGGGAAGCGGGGATGTTGCGCTCACGCACCGACGCCGAGGTGTATCTGTGGATCGCGAGCGAGCGGTACCGGCTCGTGCGGCGGCACGTGTGGAGCGAGGAGATCGTCGACGAGCTCCGTAGCCGCGCACCCCGCTGACGGGGGGGGGGGGGGGGGGGCCCCCCCGGGGGGGGGGGGGGGGGCCCCCCCCCGGGGGGGCTGGGGGGGGGGGGGGGGGGGCGGGGCGGGGGAGAAACCGGCCGGGGGGGCGGGGGGCCGCCCGCCA